>JAXDLD010000382.1:0-17082 GCA_034666805.1 Acidobacteriota bacterium | reverse complement strand
CCTCTCGAAGGCCCGCTCCTGCTCGCCCTCCTCGGCCGCCGAGGGGTCCGGGAGGCTCCAGTGGAGACGCTCGCCCGTGCCCGGGAAGACGGGGCAGGACTCCTTGGCGTCGTCGCAGACCGTGATCACATAGTCGAAACGCTGGTCCTTGTATTCGTCCAGGGACTTGGAGCGCTGGCGGCGGAGGTCGATCCCCCGCTCCGCCAGGACCTGGATCGCCATCGGGTGGACCCGCGAGGCGGCGGTGCCGGCGCTACAGGCCTCGACGCGATCCCCCCCGAGAGAGCGGAGGATGCCTTCGGCCATCTGGGAGCGGGCGCCGTTGTGCGTGCAGAGAAAGAGGACACGGAGGCGAGGGGGGGTTCCCACCGGCTCCGGGGCAGGGCTGGTCTTCGAGTCGGACGACAGGCTCATGGGGGAAATATACATGAGCCGCGTTCCCGGAAGATGGTTGTATCTGACAACCAGATCGGGCATACTGGGTCCATGGACGCCCCTTCGACCGCCGTGGCCGCCGATCCCGCGCTCGAGCGGGACGTCCATCTCTTCTCCGACGCGCTCTCCGACCTGATCCGGGTCTATCAGTTTCGCGACCGCGACCGCATCTGCTGTTACGACGTCTCGGTCAGCCAGTGCTATGGCCTGGAAGCGCTCGTCCGCCGGGGCCCGATGACTCTCAACGACCTCGCGGCCTACCTCTATCTGGACAAGAGCACGGCGAGCCGGGTGGTCGACGCCCTGGAGAGGAAGGGCTATGTAGCCCGCTCTCCCCACCCCGACGACGGCCGGGCCCTGCTCCTCGCGGCGACCGCGGCGGGCCGCGACCTCCACGCGCGGATCGAGCGCGATCTCGTCCAGGAGGAGCGCGGGCTGCTCGCCGACTTCGATCCCGGCACCCGCGCGGCCATGATCCAGCTCCTCGGCCGCATCACCCGGGCGGCGAGCGCGCGCGTCGAAGCCTCCGGCGGGAGCTGCTGCCGCATCGGCGAGAAAATCTGAGGCGGACGGCCCCTTTTTTTACCCTGACTGTTGCAACTGACAACCAAAAGGAGTGAACCATGACCCTGACACCCCTCCCCGAATCCACCACGACGACGGCCCTGCCCCACACCAGCGAGAACCTGCAGGACGCGATCCGGGAGAAGTACGGCGCGGCGGCCCGGCAGGCGAGGAGCGGCGGCGAACCTTCCGGCTGCTGCGGCACGGGCTGCGGCTGCGGGACGGCCGCCGCCGACCCCATCACCTCCGGCCTCTACGCCGACCATGAGACGGCCGGGCTTCCGGCCGAGGCCGTGCTCGCCTCGCTCGGCTGCGGCAACCCCACGGCCCTGGCCGAGCTGGCGCCCGGCGAGGTCGTGCTCGACTTGGGCTCGGGCGGCGGCATCGACGTGCTCCTCTCCGCCCGCCGGGTCGGGCCGGCAGGCAAGGCCTACGGGCTCGACATGACCGACGACATGCTCGCCCTGGCGCGCGACAACCAGCGCCAGGCGGGGGTCGAAAACGTCGAGTTCCTGAAGGGCGAGATCGAGGCCATCCCGCTGCCCGCGGAGTCGGTCGACGTGGTGATCTCGAACTGCGTGATCAACCTCTCGGCGGACAAGCGGCGCGCCCTGGCCGAGGCGTTCCGGGTCCTCCGCCCGGGCGGCCGCTTCGCGGTCTCCGACGTCGTGGTCCGGGGCGAGATGCCGGCCGAAGCGCGGCGCAGCATGGAGCTCTGGATCGGCTGCGTCGCCGGAGCTTTGCCTGAGTCCGAATACCGGGACCTCCTGGCGAGCGTCGGCTTCACGGAGATCGAGATCGAGCCGACCCGGATCTACCGCGCCGAGGACGCCCGCCACTTCCTCGCCGAAGCCGGAATCGACCCTGCCGCCGCGGCGGAGGTCGACGGCAAGGTCATGAGCGCCTTCGTCCGAGCGCAGAAGCCGGCCGCCTGACGAACGGGTGTACCATTCCGGCATGAAACTCGCCCTGTTCGTAGGGCTCGGCATCGTCACCGTCCTCTACCTGGCCGTCCTGGCGGGCGCCGTGCTGCGCGCCCGCCAGGCCCGCCCCACTCTCCTGGAAACGGCGCTCGGCTTCGTCACCGCCTTCTTCGATTCCCTGCCGCTCACCGCCCGTGCGAAACCTCGCCTCGTCGAAAGGAGCATCCCCCTATGAGCCCGCTCTCCCGGCTGCCCCGGCACGCCATCCTCCCCCTCATCCTCCTCACGGCCAGCCTCGGCCTCGCCGCTTCCGGCCTGGCGCAGCCGTCCGCCACCTCGCCCTCGACGCCGGTCGTCGGCTCGGGCAACACCGTGACCGCCGATCCGCCCCTGCCCCGACCGCGGACGACGCCCTGCACGGTGCAGCTCTTCGCCAACTTCCAGTTCGCCGACTTCTCCCCCAAGCCGTTCACCTACACCCCGCCCGCGGCCTGCCCCGGACCCTGGGCGAAGGTCATCCTCTCGGCGGACTTCTCGATCACCGCCGGCCGGCAGTTCGACCGCACGGCGGAGATCGCCCTCGGCCACACCAACCTCTACTTCGGCACCACGGCCGAACCCTCGGGCACCGTCGCCCGCAACTGGCATGTGGAGCGCGACCTGACCGACTACAGCCCGCTCTTCGCCACGGGCCAGACCGGCGAGGTCAACCTGGGGAATCTCGTCAACTCGACCTTCACGGGCATCCTCTCCGGCAGCGCCGTCCTCCAGTTCTATCCCGTGGCCAAACACGAGCCGGCGCCGCGCACCGCGGACACGGTGATCTCGCTGTCGACCGGCACGGGCGGCACGGCCACCCTCGCCAACACCTCCTCCGTCCTCGCCCCCACCTTGAGCCTGCCGACCAACGTCGAGGCCGCCTACCTGGACGTCATCCCCCAGAGCCAGTCGGGCGACGAGTTCTGGTACACCTGCGTTCTGGACGACGTGGCAGGCGAGCTCGCGAGCTGCGGCGGCACCGCCTTCCGCGAGGTGGAGGTGACGGTCGACGGACAGCCGGCCGGGGTCGCCCCGGTCTACCCGTGGATCTTCACCGGCGGCATCGACCCGCTCCTCTGGCGGCCGATCCCCGGCGTGCAGACGCTCAACTTCCAGCCCTACCGGGTGGACCTCACACCCTTCGCCGGGGTGCTCGCCAACGGCCAGCCCCACCAGGTGGGGGTGCGGATTTACAACGCCAACAACTTCTTCGTCGTCGCGGCTTCCCTCCTGCTCTACCAGGACCACGGCGCGAGCCACGTAACCGGCGCGGTGACCCGGAACACCCTCAGCGCCGCCCCCAGCCCCGTGGTAGAGGAGAACCTCACGACGGCGCCCGACGGCACGATCACCGGCACGGTGACGACGACATCGAAGCGGCAGCTCACGATTTCGGGCTACGTCAACACCTCGCACGGCAAGGTCGAGACCACGGTGGCCCAGAGCCTGGACTTCACGAACCGGCAGGACTTCACCGTCTCGGCGACCCGCTTCACCCAGAACATCACCCAGGGAACGAAGATCGACTCCGGGACGGAGACCCGGCAGGGCGGCTCGGTGGCGCTCGCCGGCAAGCACCTCTCCTACCCGCTCACCCTGGACATCGACTTCGTCGCCAACGCCGACGGCTCGGGCGCGCAGACGACGACCTACGATCAGAAGTTCGACAGCCAGGAGGCCCGCGTGGGCAAGGGGATTCCGTTTGTGGGCACCGTGACCAACCACGCCGCCTCGGTCGACACCCTCCTATTCGACGCCTCCGGCTCCGTGACGGGCTTCGCGAACCGGAAGAGCTCGCAGGACTACTTCTCGCTCGCGACCGACTCGGGCTGCTACAGCCGGTCGATCACGGCGCAGGATGGGCTGCTGGCGACGGTGACGGATGGGAAGGGGTGCCTTTCCCATTGAGCTGACGAGAGCGGCGGCCTGATTCGGACGAGAATCGGACGGGTGTACTGGTTCCCCGTGAACATCTCACTCGATCTTCGCGCCGCGCTCGGCCAGCAGCTCGCGGAGCAGGCTCCGGTGGCACCGGGTCTCGTCCGCGCAGTAGCAGCCGACCGCGAAGTCGGTGCCGTGCGAGAGGGCGGCCAGGAGCTCCAGGGTCCGCCGGTTCTCGGGGGTCGCCATCTCGGCCCGGTACCGGCGCGCGAAGGCCGCCCACTCGCGTTCGGTCGCGGCGCCCCGTGCGGCCTTTACGGCTTCCGCGCTCGGCGCGAGGTTGGGATACCAGACGTCGTAGAAGTCCCGCGCCGCGTACTCGCTTTTCTTCACTCCCCGCGGCGGACGCCGGACCGTCCCGATCCGCAGCCCCTCGTGAGCGAGCCTGGGGCTCCCCAGCCGCACGATGTGTACCGCCATCGCCTCACCTCCGGAGCTCAAACCTTTATCGTGATGCCGAGCGGCGCAGGCGTCCGGCCCAGGACGGAGGCGCCTCCTCCTCGTAGGCGCCCTCGTAGCGGTGGAGCGGCGTCGCATCGCCGGGCGGCCACATCGGGCTGACCGAGCCGGCGCGATAGAAAGTCACCGTCACGCTCCGCCGCGATTTGCGCGAGCCCTGGGCGACCCGCTGGACCGCGTGCCAGGAGCGGTCCGACCGCACCAGGACGGCGGAATTGCCGACCAGCGGGAGGATTTGAGCGACGACGTCTTTTTCATCGCCGGACCGCAGGATACTGAGACAGCCCCCTTCTCTCGCATCCCAGGCGCGATTGAAGTAGAGGACGTGGGTGACGAGCTTGTAGGGCAGGTCGAGATGAGAGCCGAGGCTCGCTCCCGGTCCATAGTGATAGACGTTGGCCTCGATCGGTGCCGCGGTCAGGTCGTATCCCGTCAGCAGCGACATGGTGATCCGGTAGTCCGGCGAGAGGAGGTCGTGCGCCAGCTCCCGCCAGACGTCGGAGAGCTCGTCGGCGTGGGAGACGGTCTCCTCTCCGAGCTTCACGAGCGCGCGGGACTCGTAGAGGTATTCCTTCTCGCCGTCGTGTCCAGACACGGTCTTGAAATGGTCGCGGGGATAGCTCGCGGCGAGGGCCGCGGCCGCCTTGGGCGTGTACAGGCCGTCGATCGCCGCCCAGGAGTAGGGCTGGGTTTCCAACGTGCGCCGCGCGATCTGGGTCAAATCGATCATGTTTCTTCTCCGCGCTATTCCTCACCGCCCGAGACGCCGGCCGACGAAGCGGAACGGGGAGGTGACTTTCCAGGACGTCGATTTCAAAAGCTCCGCGATCCGGCGGTCTCGCTTGGCGATCTCCGTCCGCGCCAGAGCCACCAGCCGGCTGAGCTCGGCGATGCGCTCCCGCTCCGCCGCGAGCGCCGAGGCCGCCTGGCTCCGCGCCTCCAGGGCCGCGACCGCGGCGTCCCGCCGCTGGGCGGCCTCCTCCAACACACCGGGGAGAGATTGCCAGAACTGGCCGACCGCCACCGGGGTGCCGGTGGCGCCGCCCTTGATGGCGGCCGCGATGCGGTCCCAGTGTTCCGTCAGCCGTTCGAGCGCGGCGCCGACCCGCGGCGAGACCGGCGCCTTCCCCAGCCGCGAGAGGAAACCGCTCGGATCGGCATCGTCTTCCGCCGGCAACGGGTAGATCCCCGCGAAATCGGCGAGGCCCGGGAACTTGCCGAGTTGGAGGTTCGCCTGGGAAAAGATCGGCACGCCCGCCGTGAGCGCGGTGATCGCCATGTGAAAGCTGGGGCCGATCACCCCCGAGGCCTGCCGGATGAGCTCGGCGAGCACCAACGGCCGCGGCCAGGTGGGCAGGTGGACGAGCCCGGGGAGGTCGGCGTCCAGAAACGCCGTGGTGTCGCCGTTCACGGGACCGAGCGGCAGGGCCAGGAAGCGGTAGCCCCGCAGGCGGTCGGCGTGCCGCTTGAGGAAACGATAGCAGGAGTCCTGACCGCGAACGCCCTGGATGATGATGTAGGGCCCGTTGAGCCCCGACGCCTCCCGCAGCCGGTTGAATTCGGACGCGGGCGGATCGGCGAGCAGGCGCCCGATGCCGAAGGCGGTATCGGGGACGACGGCGATCAGGTCCGGGCGGACGAAGCGCGCGAGCGCCGAGCGCGACGGCTCGTCGCGCACCGCGAGGTAGGAGCTCTGCGAGAGCGCCAGCTCCATCAGGGGATCGCCCCAGGCCGGGAGGTCCTCGTACTGCACGCCGGGGGTGTTCCAGAGGAGCGGGATGCCGTGCTGCAGGGCGATCAGCGCCGGCGAGAGCCAGTAGCCGGTGGGATGGTGGATGGCCGGCGTCGGCGGCCCATAGCCGGGAGCCACCTGCTTGTCGAAGCGGACCAGGAAGCCGCCGCCGACCAGCAGGCCGTCGAGGCCGGCGGCGAGCCGCGGCAGCTCGGTGACCGAGGTCACCGGAAAGGGCCACTCCGCCGCCGTCTTGCCGGCGTAGGAAAAGCAGTGGAGCTGGACCCGGCCGAGCCTCTCGGCCAACTCCGCCTGGGCGATCAGCGGGAAGAGCAGATCGCCATAGTTTTCGACGTCAAGGGTGCCAACCAGACCGACCTGCCACTCGCGAGTACTCATGCGCGCGGCATCCTAGCAGGCTTGCACCGGAGGCGGGAGGGGCTGTCTCCGTCGGTTCCTGACCGCGGCCGAAACGCGCCATTCTGGCGCTTCGAGTACGTGATTGTAGCCAAAAGAGGACGAACTGAGCTGTAGGGATCAGCTTTCCCCCCGGGGAACGGCCTGGCACCGAGCTTGCCTTTACCCGGGTCGTCCCACCCCGCGGATCAACAAAAAATCACTCCGTGGGATACCGAAAGGAAAACAAGGAAATACCATGAATATCAAGCGCAACCTCCTGATCGCTCTCACCGCCGGTTCGCTCGCGACCGCCGGCTTCGCCGCCACGGCGCCCCAGGCTCCGGCCGCGACACCGACCCCGGCCCAGGCGGAGACCCAGGGCGCGGTGAAGAGCGACGTCCCCGCCGCTCTCGCCAAGAAGGCGAAGATCACCCTGGACGCCGCCCGCGCGACCGCCCTCGCCCAGGTCCCCAATGGCACCGTCAAGTCCGAGGAGCTCGAGCGCGAGCACGGCAAGCTGATCTATTCGTTCGACATCCAGGTCCCGGGCAAGTCCGGGATCGAGGAGGTCAACGTCAACGCCATCGACGGCAAAGTCGTCAACAAGAAGCACGAAAGCGCCAAGACCGAGGCCCGCGAGAAGAAGATGGACCGCATGCACGCGAAGACCACGAAGACGCTCAAGCAGTAGGTTCGCGGATCTCGGATCGGAGCCCGGCCTCGGGGTGACCCGGGACCGGGCTTTTTCGTTGACAGGCAGGTATCGTATGCCGCATGACTCCGGACTCGACTCCACCCTGGCTTACGGGTGCCCGGCCGGCCTGGTACCAGGAGGTTCGCGAATGGCTGACCGGAATCCGCTCCGCGGATCTCGGCCCGGTCGCGCGGATCACGACGGTCAAGGAACGGCCCTGGTCGGTCGTCCTCCGCGTGACCTTCGAGAAAGCGGCCGCCTATTTCAAGGCCTGCGGGGCCGGCGGCAGCCACGAGCCGGGGCTCCTCCTTCATTTGCAGGGTGACTGGAACCGTTCGATCCCGGATCTGCTGACGGTCGATACAGCCCGTGGATGGACGTTGATGGCGGACGCCGGCCGCCCTCTCCGGGAGGCGTTCGACGTGCCGGGGCAGATCGCGATGTTGCGCCGCCTGCTCCCCGCCTACGCGGAGCTGCAAGCGGCGACGATGCAGGCGATCGAACCGTTGTTGCACCTCGGCCTTCCGGATCGCAGGCTCGATCGCCTGCCGGATCTGCTGGAAGAATTGATCGCGGGCGAGGCGCTGGCGGAGCTCCGAGGGTCGGTGCGTTCCTTGCTGCCGGCTTTGGAGCAATGTTGCATCGAGCTCGCGAGGTCGCCTTATTCGGCAGCTCTCGACCATGGTGACCTGCACCCGGGAAACGTGCTCGTCCATAGGGACGATTACAGGTTCTGTGACTGGGGCGACTCCTGCATCACGCACCCGTTCGTCTCGATGGGGGTAACGTTCGAAATGGTTCTATCCCAGATCCCGGCGGCCGACCGAGTCGAGCACGCGCGGCAACTTCGCGATGCCTACCTTGGGCCGTGGACTCCGTATGGATCACCTGAATCCTTAAGGGTCGATTTTCTACGGGCTCTTTGGGTCGCGGATGTCGTTCGCGCGCTCGACTTCGCTCGGATGTTCGCCGGTGGAGACGAGGAATCCCGGGCTCGCTGGCAGCCGCTGATCGCGAAGCGGTTGGAGGAGTGGGTGAAACGCACCCCTCCCCCAGGTCCTTCGCAAGCTCAGGATGACGGTGGGAGGGGTTAGCCTGGGCTCAGATCTATTTCCCTACGACGAGCAGCACGAACGATCCCGGGACCGGCGTCGGCCGCGGGTGCGGCTGCTCCGCGGTCGCCGCCGGAGCGGGGTTGAACTTGGCGGTCGCGAGATAGACGCGGTGGGTCTTCTCGTCCAGGGTCATGGTGCGGGCGCCGCGCTCGGTCGGCACGTTCTCGACCACTTTGAAGTTGCCGGCCGCGTCCTCGGAGAGAACCGTCAGGGTGCCCGATCCGTTCGAGCTGAAGCCCAGGCTCGTGCCGGGATCGAAGCCGTTGGCGTCCACCCCGGCGCCGATCGGCGGCGTCGCCATCACCTTGCCGGTCGTGAAATCGACGACGGCGGCCATCTCGTTGTCGCAGCCGACGAGCAGCCGGTGGGTCTTCCTGTCGATCGCCATGCCGGACGGCTCCTTGCAGGGGGCGAGCGGCCAGCGTTGGGTGACGGCGAGCTTGGCGGCGTCGAGCGCCACGACCTCGCTCTTGTCCTCGACGTTGACGAAGACCCGGCCCGCGAGGTCGGTGGTCGCGAACTCGGGCTTGCCGCCGAGCGGGATCGTGCCGAGGACGGCATAGGTGTTGGCGTCGATCACCGTCGCGTTGCCCGACCGGCCGTTGAAGGCGAAGACCTTCTTCGAGAACGGGTCGTAGAGGATCGCGTCCGGATTCTCACCCGTCACCTTGACCGTCTGCAGCACCTTCAGGGTCTTCAAGTCGAAGACCGTGACCTCGTTGCTCTTGCCGTTGCTGATGAAGCCGCGGCCGAGGTCGGCCGCCACGGCGACCCCGTGCACCCCCGAGAGATTGGGGATGTCCCCCACGAGCTTCCCGCTGTCTAGATCCACCACCATCACGTGGGTCCCGCGGGTGACGTAGAGCCGGCGGGCGGCGGTGTCGGTCGACAGGTAGTCCCAGCCGCCCTCGCCCCCCAGGGGGAGGCGTTGGATCACGTGGTAGCCGGAAGCTCCCTGGGTCTCCGGCTTCGCCGGGGTGGGCTTCTGCGGCGCGGTGGCCCCGTACGCGGCCCCGAGGCTTGAGACCAAGGCGAAGAGGATCACCGCGAGTCGTCCGTACCTGCTGCTCCAGTTCTTCATGTCTTCTCCTTGCCGCGTCGCGGCCGGTCGACGGCGATCCTACACGAGACCCGCTGGAAGTAGTATCGGCACGAATGATGCACAGGCATCGAAGGCCCCGGACCTGCTTTCCCGGGTGTCGCAGAGGTGCTTCATGGCCGTACGGCTTCTCGTCACCCTTCTCAGCCTGACCCTCACACTGGGCTGCGCCACCGTCCGCTCCTCCGCTCCTGCCCCGGCAACCGCGCCGGGCGGCGTCCTGGAGACGGTGCGCTCCGACTTCGGGAGCGCCGGGCGGACCCTGGCCGGCACGGTGCGCGAGCTCCCGCCCCGTACCCCGGCGGAATGGACCTACCTCGGTGCCCTCGCCGGAGTCTCGGCCGTCCTCGAGAATCGCAAAGAGGAGATCCGGCGGCAGGTCCTGCGCTCGAGCGCCTTCCGCCACAGCCACTGGACCGAGATCGGCGGCCAGCTGGGCCTGTCGCGCAACGCGGAGATCGCCGCCGCCGGCCTCTACGTGACCGGGCTCGCCGCCGGCCTGCCGCGGACCCGGGAGACCGGCCTTCTCCTGGGCGAGTCGCTGCTCGCCGCCCAGGCCGGCACGGGGGTGCTCAACTTCGTCTTCTCGGAGGCGCGCCCCCAGCGGGGTGGAAGGCTGCGCTACTTCCACTCGGGGGGCAGCAGCGCCTCGATCCACATGACCAACACGATGGCGGTGGCGCGGGTCTTCGATTACGAGATCGCCGCGAGCGGCTGGACGGGGCCGGGGGCGACCCTGGCGCGGGTGGGGGTCTATGCCATTCCCGCGGTCACCGGCTGGCAGCGCCTGCGCTCCGACCAGCACTACCTCTGGAACGTCGTCCTCGGCGGCGGGGCGAGCTTCTACATCACGAGCGCCCTGCTGCGGGCGCACGACCGACAGGCCGAACGGGCCTCCGGACCCCGGATCGCGGTGGCACCCCTCTTCACCCGGCGTGGCCGAGGGCTTCGCTTCACCTGTTCCCTCTAGCCCGTTGGCTCGACGGCATGCGGGCGTGGATGGCGACGTAGGCCGAGGGGATGGCGTAGAGGGTGACGAGGGTCGAGAGACCGAGGCCGCCGATGACCGCCAAGGCGAGCGGCTTCTGGAGCTCGGCCCCGGCGCCCAGCCCCAGGGCGAGCGGCAGGAGGCCGAAGAGGGTGCAGAGGGTGGTCATGAGGATGGGCCGCAGGCGGACCCGGGCGGCTTGGGCCACGGCGTCGTCGAAGGGCATGCCGTGATCGCGCAGGTGGTGGGCGTAGTCGAGCATGACGATGCCGTTCTTGACCACCAGGCCGACGAGCAGGATGAGCCCCATGGCCGCCGAGACGTTCAAGTCGGTGCCGGTCAGCCGCAGCAGCAGGAAGGCGCCGCCCAGCGACAGCGGCGCCGCGCCGAGGAGGAGGAGGGCCGGGGTGAAGGCGCGGAACTCGAAGACGAGGATGATCAGGACGAGCCCGGCGGCGATGGCGAAGACCATCAGCAGCTCGCTGAAGGCCTGGCGCTGCGACTGGTACTGCCCCCCGACCTCGAAGGTGTAGCCGACCGGCAGGCGCACCTTGGCGAGGCGCGCCTGGATCTCCTGAACCGCGCTCCCCAGGTCGGTCCCCTCGAGCCGGGCGGTCATCAGGGCCATCTGGCGCAGGTTCTCGCGGGTCAGGACGCTCTCGCCTCCGGCCGGGATCGGCCGCCCGAGAGAAGAGAGCGGCACCAGCTTGCCGTCGGCGCCGCGCACCGGGGTCGAGGCGAGGCGGGCCGGATCGAAGCGCACCGCGTCGGGATAGCGCACGCGCACGGGGATCTGGCGGTCGAGCTGGCGGACGCTGGTCGCGGTCTCCCCCAGCCAGTCGGCGGCGAGCTGGGTCCCGATCTGGTAGACGGTCAGGCCGGCGCGGCCGGCGGCCAGGGGATCGATCTGCCAGGTGAGCTCGGGGGTGCCCTTGTGGACCCCCACGAGGTCGACTACCCCCTTGACCCCGGAGACGATGGGCTCCAGCTGGTCCGACAGCCGGTCGAGGACGGCGGGGTCGTCGCCGAAGATCTTGACCTCGATCGGCGTCGGCGCCCCCTCAAGGTCGCCGATCATGTCCTGGAGGATCTGGACGAACTCGATATCGACGCCCGGGACCGCCTGGTGCATCTTGCCCCGCATGCCGTCGATCACCTCCTGGGCCGTGCGAGAGCGCTGCCCCCGGCCCTTCAACCGCACCAGGATGTCCCCCTTGTTCTGCTCGGTGGCGAAGAGGCCGAGCTCGGAGCCGGTGCGGCGGGAGAAGCTCGCGACCTCGGGCGTCTTGGCGACGATCGCCTCCATCTTCCGCACCAGCCGGTCGCTCTCCTCGAGCGCCGAGCCGGGCGGGGTCAGGTAGTCGACGACGAAGCCCCCCTCGTCCATCTCGGGCAGAAAGCCGGAGGGCATGCGCAGGTAGAGGAGGATGGCGAGGGCGGCGAGAGCGGCGGCGCCCAAAAGGGGGACGAGCGGCCGGTGGATCACCTTGCCCAGGCTGCGGGCATAGACCCGCTCCATCCGCTCGCCGCGCTGCGGCTTGGGACTGGCGGGAGAGACGGGATCGGCGTGCTTTCCCCCATGCCCGCGATGCCGGTAGGCGAAGCGGGCGAGGAGAGGGATGAGCTCCAGGGCAAGCCCGAGCGAGACCAGCACGGCGACCGAGAGGGTGAGCGAGAGGGCGCGGAAGAACTGGCCGACCACCCCGGAGAGGAGCCCCAGGGGGGCGAGGACGACGACGGTGGTCAAGGTCGAGCCGACGACCGGCGCCACCAGCTCGGCGGTGGCGTCCCAGACCGACTCGGGCCCCGCCCCCGCTTCCATCCGGCGGAAGATGTTCTCGACAACGACCACGGCATCGTCGATCACCAGGCCGATGGCGACCGCCAGGCCGCCCATCGACATCAGGTTGATCGACTCGTGGAAAAGGCGCATGAAGAGGAAGGTCGAGATCACCGTGAGCGGCAGGGTGATGGCGGAGACCAGGGTGACCCGCCAGTCGCGGAGGAAGAAGAGGAGGACGATGACGGCTAAGACGCTGCCGATCAGGATGGCGTCGCGCACGTTGGCGATCGCGGTGGCGACGAACTCCGCCAGGTCGTAGACCTTGGAGATCCGCAGGCCCGACGGCAGGGCGCCCGCGAGGTCCTGGGTCGCCTGGTCGACCCCCTTCTCGACCGTGAGGATGTTGGTGTCGACCTGCTGCGAGATGTTGATGATCGCCGCGTCCCTGCCGCCGCCGGTGACCAGGTTGGTGCGGTCAGGAGAGCCGGGGAAGACGGTGGCGACGTCGGCCACCCGGATCGTCGCCCCGCCGCGCACGGCGACCGGGGTCTGGGCGATCTGGTCCGGAGAGGAGAAGAGGCCGGAGGCGAGCACCAGGTTCTGCCGGCCGGCGGACGGGAAGCGCCCCACCGGCGCCAGCTGGTTGGCGGCGCGGAGAGCCTCCGCGACGTCGTGCACGGTCAGGCCGGTGGCGAGGAGCTTCGCGGGGTCGGCGACGACCTCGATCTCGCGGCTGTCGCTCGCCATGACCTCGACCTTGCCGACACCGGGCACGCGGGAGACGGCGGGCCGGACGACGAAGAAGGCATAGTCGCGGAGATCGGGAGTCGGGAGCTTGCCCGTCAGGTTCAGGCTCAGCATGGGGAAGGACTCGGCGGTCAGCCGCTCGGCCTGCAGAGTGACCTCCGGCGGCATCTCGGAGCGCGCCTCCTCGATCCGGTTCTGGAGCTGCTGGAGGGCGATCGCCATGTCCGTCTTGGGGGCGAACTGGGCCGAGATCTCGGTCGAGCCGCGGAAGGTGCGGGAGCGCACCCGGAGGATGCCGGGGACCTCCATCGCCGCCTGCTCCAGGGGGCGGGTGACGGCGAGGAGCATCGAGCGCGCCGGCAGGATGCCGCTGTGGCCGATGACCAGGATGCGGGGGAACTGGAGCGGCGGATAGATGCTGCTCGGGAGCGAGGGCAGGACGATGGCGCCGCCGGCCGCGAGCAGCAGCGTGAGCAGGATCACGGCCCGCGGTTGGCGCTCGCCCAGGTGCTTCACGGCTGCTCCGCTCCGGCTCCCGCGGCCCCCGCTGCCGGTGCCGCGGCCGGGGTCACCACGGCGTCGTCCGGCAGGCCGTTCTGCCCCTGGACGACGACCCGCGCGCCGGCGGCCAAGCCGGAGAGGACCTCGGTCGCGGGACCGGTCGTGATGCCGAGCCGGACCTCGGTGCGGTGCGCATGGTTCTTGTCGTCGACGGTGTAGACGAAGGTCTGCGGCCCCTCCTGCACGACGGCGGTGGCGGGGACGAGGACGGCGTCCCGATGCTCCTCGCCCGCGATCTCCACCTGGACCGGGGTTCCGGCCGGCAGGGCGGGCAGGTTCGTCCCCCCTGTAAAGGCAAGCCGGACACTCGCCGATGTCGTCGCCGGGTCGACGGCGACGGGGCGGGCGATGACCTTGGCCGGGAAGAGGGCGCCGCCCGGTCCCCGCACCTGTGCCGGGTTGCCCACGGCGACACCGGCGAGCTGGTCCAAGGGGACCGGCGCCTCGACCTGGAGCCGGGCGGGGTCGAGGAGGCGGAGGATCGCGTCGGGGCCCGGCTCGACCAGGTCGCCTGGATTGTGGGCGCGCTCGGCGACGACGCCGTCGAAGGGGGCGCGCACCATGGCCCGCGTGGCGAGGTCTGAGGCGGCGGAGCGGGCGCTCTTCGCCTCGGCCAGGCTGGCCTCGGAGTCGGAGAGCTCGCGGCGGGCGTCCTCGACCTCCTTCTTGGCCGCGATGCCGCGCTGGAAAAGGCCCTGGAGCCGCTCGAAGTTGGCCCGCGCGAGGGTGAGCCGGGACTCTCCCCGCGCCACCTCGGCGCGGCGGGTGGCGGCGTCGGCGGCGAGCGCCGGGATGTCGAAGCGGACGAGGAGGTCGCCGCGGCGTACCCGCTCCCCCACCCCCTTGGGCATCTCGGCGATCCGCGCCGACTGCGGGGCGGTCACCACCAGCTCGGCCCCGGTCGCCGGCTTGACGAGCCCGGTCGCCTGCACCACGCGATGGATGGCCCCCCGCCGCGCCGCCTCGAGGGTGACCGGCACGGGGGCCGTGGTGTCGACCTGCTCGGCGGGGGTGCCGCCGCAGGCGGCGAGCGCCAGGAGCGCGAGGATCAGCGGGAGGAGGACTCGGTATCTCATGGCAGCGGCGCTCCGACCGCGCTCTCTAAATCGGCCACGGCGTTCTGGTAGTCGGTCCCCGTTTGAATGGCGCGCAGACGGAGGTCGCGGGTCGCCTGGAGGGCCTGGAGCAGGGCCGGCAGGCCGGTCTGTCCGGAGCGGTAGGAGTCCTCGGCCATGCGTTCAACCTCCTCTGCCCGCGGCAGGATCTGATCGCGGAAGCGCAGCGCCGCCTGGCGCTGGGCGGCGGCGGCGGCGGCGGCGGCGTAGACGGCCCCGGAGATCTCCGCCGCCCGGGCCTTGCGCTCCGCCTCCAGCTGGGCGAGCGTCCGTTCCTCGACCTGGACGGCGGCGCCGCGGCGGGTGAAGAACGGCAGCGGGATGGTCAGGGCGGCGCGCCAGCCCCAGTCGAACTCGGGCGGCGAGCGGTGGGTGACGCCCGCCGAGACCGTAGGGTCCGGCGTCTGTGCCCGGGCGAGGGCGATCCGGGCCCGCTGCTCGACGATGCCGCGGTCGAGCACCGCGAGCTCGGTGCTCGCGGTGACCGCCGCTCGCGCGGCGGTCGCGCTGTCGACGACCCCACCTTCCCAGAGCTCGGCGCGGACCGCGATGGGTGCCCCCGGCGGCCGGGCGAGCAGGGTGTTCAAGTTGGCGCGAGCGGCGCCCAGGCCGCCGTCGGCGCTCTGCAGATCGTTGTCGGCCTGGGCGACCGCGAGCTCGGCCTGGACGACGTCCAGGCGCGGCACGTCGCCGGCCGTGAAGCGATCGCGGGCGGCGTCCCGGGTGCGCTCGACGAGCCGGAGGACCCCCTCGGTCTCGGCCCGCCGGCGCTCGGCGCCCGCCAGGGCGTAGAAGGCGCGCCGCACCCGGGCGCGGATGTCGGCCACGGCGCGCGCCAGCCCGGCCTGGCCGCTCGCCACCTGGGCCTCGGCGAGCGCGATCCGCCGCCGCCTTTTCCCCGCGGTCTCGATCGGTAGGGCGAGGGTGGCGGCGTCATGGGGGGTCTCTTTCGTCTCCTCGAGGGTCAGCTCCGGGTTGGGGCGCTGGCGGGCGACGTCGACCCCGGCCCGCGCCACCTCCTGCCGCAGCCGGGCGGCGGCGAGGTTCGGGTTGGCGGCAAGGGCAAGGTCGATGGCCTGGGCGAGGGTGAGCGGCGGTTCGGAAGCCGGCGGTGACTGAGCCTGAAGAGTTACCGCGCCGCCCAGGGCCAGAAGGATCAGCCCGAGCAGAGGGCTGACCGGGCGAGGGTATGGACGCATGGGGCGGAATGGTATGCCAGTTGTATGCCTTAGGTCGCCAGAGTACGGTCCGCGACCGCCTCCCCCACCCGCGCCACCTTCCCCGCCCGCCCGGGGATCTCCCCCATGTAGACGTCCCTCGCGATCGCCTTGTCCCGCCACTCGGCCGCGTAATCAGCGGCGGTGACGGTCTCGATCCCCAGCTTCTCATGCCGTGCGAGGAGGTCGCGGAAGAGCCCGCGGTAGGCGAGCCCCTCGGTCTCGGCGTGGACGGTGATCACCTCGGTCGCCCCCGGCCGGTAGCGCTCGACCAGCCGGTCGACGTAGGTCTCGGGGGTGATGCCGTCCTGCCCCAGCTCCTCGTCCAGGGTCGGGAGGGTGGTGGGGATCTCCAAGGTCTGGAGCACCCGGCCGCGGATGCGCGGGTAGAACGGCTCGGCGACGCCGCGCGAGACCGACAGGTAGTCGAAACGGCGCGCCTCCAGGGCCAGAAAGGCGTCGTCCGTCATGAACCAGGCCGGGGCGGCGAAGCCCTTGGGGCGCTCGCCGAAGATCTCGGTGAACGACGCCATCCCGCGGTCGAGCGCCAGGGCGACCGCCTGGGGCGACATCCTGTGGAGACGGTCCTGCCAGGTGACGTGGTCCCAGGCGTGGAGCCCAACCTCGTGCCCGGCCTCCAGCGCCCGGCGGATCTCGGCCGCGCAGCGCCGGCCGATCCGCGGCGCGGGCAGGAGGGTGCCGTAGAGCGCGGTCTTAAAGCCGTACATCTTGGCGGCGTTGGTGCGCAGCATCTTCTGGAGAAACCCGGGCTTGGTGAAAACCCGGAAGATCGCCCGCCCGGAGCGGTCCGGCCCCAGGCTCCAGTAGAAGCTCGCCCGCACCCCGTGCTCCGCCAGGTCGGCGATCATCGCCGGGATGCCGTCGCGGGTGCCACGGTAGGTGTCGACGTCGATTTTGAGGACGACGCGGGTGGTGGCGGTCGGAGCCATGGGGGAAGGATGTTAGCAGGAGGGATGGGACGGTTGCTGTAAGTCTCTACGCTGGTAGACTCTTCCCATGTCGGCGGAACCCACCCCACGTCACGCCTTCGAGGAATACCTGCAGCTCGAGCGCCAGACCGAGATCCGCCACGAGTTCCATGACGGCCTCCTCGTGCCCGTCCTCGCCGCGACCCGCGCGCACGGCCAGATCGTCGCGAACGTTACGACCTCCCTGCGCACCCGTTTCCGCGGCACCCCCTGCCGGGTCTACGACCAGGGACTCCGGGTCTGGGTGCCCTCGCAGCGGCGTGCTTTCTATCCGGACGTCCT
>JAXDLD010000381.1:0-3682 GCA_034666805.1 Acidobacteriota bacterium | reverse complement strand
GCTGCGTGCAGCGAGCCCTTCGCTCTCGTCAGCCGATCCCTGGTGGCACGCAACGAGCCGGTGCGAGAGGCTTCTGGGCTACAGGGAGTAGGCGCCAAGCCAGGAGCCTGCGGATTCTCCTGAGTTGGCGGTCATCGCGTGCATGCACGCCGTTACGGCGTGACTGCACGCCATCATGGTTTGCATGCACGCCGTTACGACGCGACTGCACGCCGCCATGGTTTGCATGCACACCGTTACGGCGAGACTGCACACCGTCATGGATTGCATGCACGCCGTTACGATGCGACTGCACGCCGTCATGGATTGCATGCACGCCGTTAT
Organism: Acidobacteriota bacterium; assembly: GCA_034666805.1. Lineage (GTDB taxonomy): Bacteria > Acidobacteriota > Thermoanaerobaculia > Multivoradales > UBA5704 > DASQPA01. The sequence goes on along the minus strand of JAXDLD010000381.1, from coordinate 3,358 downwards.
GGCGGGACCGCACGCCGTCACCGATTGCAGGCACGCCGGACGGATAGCCCGGCGCCAGGCACCACTCCGTCGGTTGCCTCAGTGCGTGTGCGGGTTGTCCGCTTCGCGCACCCGGTAGAAGATGACCTGGACCTTCTCCAGGGTCACCAACCCCTCGGGAATCAGGCCGTCGAGCTCGGGGAGGAAGGCGTCGATCTTCTCCTGTTTGTCGACGATCTCGACCACCACCGGCAGGTTCTCGGCGAGGTGGACGATGCGCGAGGTGTGGACGAGGCTGTGGGCCCCGAAGCCCTCGAAACCGCGAAAGACGGTCGCCCCGGCGAGACCTTTCTCCCGCGCCCGCTGCACCACCGCTTCGTAGAGGGGCATCCCCTCATGGCGATCCGAGTCGCCGATGAAGATCCGGAGCAGGACGCCTTCGCCTTCGAGCTTCATGATGGCCTCTTTCTTAGAGTACCCGGGACAGGGCGTCGCCGGCCCAGACGCCGAGCAGGCAGAGGGCCGGTCCCGCGAGACCGTTCATCGCAGCGAGCGGCAGGCTCCCCTCCTGCACCAGGCGCAGGGTCTCCAGGGCGAAGGAGGAGAAGGTGGTGTAGCCGCCGAGGATGCCGATCAAGACGAACGAACGCAGCTCCGGGGAGACCGCCATCCGTTCCTGGAAGAGGCCGGCGAGGATTCCCATGAGCAGGCAGCCGGTGAGGTTGACGACGAAGGTGCCCCAGGGGAGGGCGGGGCCGAGAATGCCCCAGCGCAGGAGTACCGGCGAGCGCTGCACCCAGCCGGAGACGAGGTAGCGCGCGACCGCCCCGAGGGCGCCCCCGAAGGCGATGGCGAGGATTCGCCCGAGCACCGCAGGTCGCCTTGGGCTACTCGACGAGGATGGGGAGGAGCGTGCGCACCGCGGACACCACGTCGCGCGGGATCATCACGTGGCGGTCCAGGATGTCCCGCTGGCGGGCGATCAGCTTCTCCAGGGTGGTCTCGGTCAGGATGCGCTCGACCGCCGTCTTGACCTCCAGGAAGACCTCGCGGATGGCGCAGTGGTCCGGTCCGAAGTCGATCGTGCAGGGGAGGGCGAGGATCTGGTCGACGGCGGTGATCTGCCCCTCCAGGGTGATCAGGATCTGCCGCAGGTTGATTTCGGAGGCGGGGCGGCCGAGGACGTGCCCCCCTTGCGGGCCGCGGTTCGACTGGATCAGCCGGTCCTTCGAGAGAAGAGCGAGGATCTGGCGCAGGTAGGGTTCCGGGATGCCCTGGCGGCCCGCGATCTCGTGGCTGGTGACGGGGCCCTCCTCGGCATGCATGCCGATGTAGAGCATCGCCCGGATTCCGTACTCGCCTTTGGTGGAAATTTTCATCCGGAACTTCTTCTGGAAGTGACGTCAGTTTAGCACAGGCGGTGGTGGCATCGCCGGCTATCGCCCCGCAATCGGCGCCAGGGCCGGGATCGCCGCCAGCCCCGAGAGGTCAGGGATGCCGCCGCGGCGACGTCCGCGGTCGAGATGGACGGCCTCCATACCGGCGGCGATCGCCCCTTCGACGTCTTCGAGCGGGCTGTCGCCGACGTGGAGGGCCGCCTCCGGCTCGACCCCGAGCCGCCTCAAAGCCTCGGCGAAGATGCGGCGGTCGGGCTTCTCGACTCCCACTTCCGAGGAGGTCACGACGGCGTCGAAGAAGGGGGTGAGCGCGAGCTGCTCGAGGAGGAGCGGCAGGCGCTCGTCCCAGTTGCTGATCACCGCGAGGCGCAGCCCCTGACCTTTAAGGCTCGCGAGCACCCCCCGGACCTCCGGGTAGACCTCCCAGGCCTCGGGGCTCCCGAAGCGGTGGAACAGCTCGGCGGCGGCGAAGCGCGAGGGGACCGGGGCCTCCAGGTGCTCGGCCACCCGCTCCAGGAAGCGCTGCCAGAAGCCGCGCGCCCCCTCCGGGTGGGAGCGGAAGCGGTCGCGGCCGGGGTCGGCCAGGCAGGCGAGCTCCTGCCAGACGAGGCGCACCAGGCGCCCGGCCTCCAGGGGGGAGACCGCGATCTCGTGCCGGTTCAAGACCTCGGCGTAGAGCTCGCCTAGGCGTGGACAGTGGATCAGGGTCCCGGTGACGTCGAACGTAACGGCGTGAATCATGGCTGTGATAGCTTGCCGGCGTGTCTCCCGTTTCTCCCACATTGCGCGCCGCCCTCGCGCTGTCGCTCCTCTCGCTGTGGATGGCCGGGCTGTTCTCCGGCGTCTTCGCGGGCGGTGCCGTCCATCTCCTCTTCGCGGGCTCCCTGCTGCTCTTCCCCTGGCGCTCCGCGCGGGTCCGCTAGGGCGCTTAACCCCGGAGCGCCTCGACGGGGTTGGTGAGAATCCCGAGCCCGGGGATCTCGACCTCCACGGTGTCGCCGTCGGCGAGCGGACCGACGCCGGCGGGGGTGCCGGTCAAGATCACGTCGCCCGGCTCCAGGGTCATGAAGCGCGCGGTGTAGACGAGGAGCTCGACGATTCCCCACTCCATCTCGCGCACGTGGCCGCGCTGGCGTTCCTGGCCGTTGACCCGGGTGATCACGGCGAGGTCGTCCAGGTCGGCATCGACCCAGACCGCCGGCCCCAGGGGGCAGAAGGTGTCGAAGCCCTTGCCGCGGGCGAAGGTGGCGTCCTTCTTCTGCAGGTCGCGGGCGGTGACGTCGCAGGCGCAGGTGACGCCGAGGACGGCCCCGCGGGCGGTCTCGCGATCGGCGCCCCGGGTCAGGCGCTCGCGGAGCACGACCGCGATCTCCCCCTCGTGCTCCACCCGCTGGCTCTCGGGCGGCAGGAGGATGGGCGCCGCCGGGCCGAGGAGCGCCGAGGTGGCCTTCAAGAAGATCAGGGGCTCGGGCGGCATGGGGTGGTCGAGCTCTTTGGCGTGCTCGCGGTAGTTGCGGCCGATGCCGACGATCTTCCCCGGGACGACCGGGACGAGGAGCCCGGCCGACTCGGGATCGACCGCGCGGCCCAGCTCCCAGCCGCTGGGCCGGGTCTCGAAGGGGTCGGAATAGAGGACGGAGAGCGGCCCGCCCGCCGCCTCCGCGACGGCGTAGAAGCCTTCCGGTCCGATGCGGTAGAGGAGCATGGCGGGTATTGTACGGGACCTGCCCCTAGCCGCGCTTCCGCAGGAGCAGCAGCCAGAGGAAGAACGGCCCCCCCAGGAGCGCCGTGAGCACCCCGACCGGCAGCTCGGCGGGCGCCATCACTACCCGCGCACCGGCATCGCAGAGAGCTAGGAAGGCGCCGCCCCCGAGGAGGCAGGCGGGGGCTAAGGTGAGATGGTCGTGGCCCACGAAGCGGCGGAGCATGTGGGGGACCATCAGGCCCACGAAGCCGATGGGCCCGGCCATGGCGACCAGGGC
>JAXDLD010000380.1:0-5601 GCA_034666805.1 Acidobacteriota bacterium | reverse complement strand
CCTGGGACGGCCTGACCGCGAAGTGGAAGGCGGCGGGCCAGGGGAGCGGCAGCTCCGAGCTCGCCCAGCTCCAGAGCTACGAGGAGGGCAACAAGCGGCTCTTCGACGCCGTGCTGCGCAACAACACGGGCGCCGAGGAGCTGCAGGGCCCGGTCGACGCCGCGGCCTTCACCGCCAAGTGGAACGAGAGGATCGGCAAGGGGCTGCGCCTGATCGACATCGAGACCATTCCCCAAGAGTAGCGCCCCAGGAGTAGCGCCCGGACGGCGGGGCGGAGGGAACAACTCCGCCCCTCTCTCGACTTATCCCCCATGACGAGCGCGGCCGTCCCGGCCGGCGCGCCTCGAATTTTGGTTTGGACGCCCTGACGCAAGCCCCCGCCCTGGACGAGAAGAGACGGCGGCTCCTCGCCCTGCTGCTGGCCGAGGAGGGGGTCGATCCCCTGCGCTCGCCCATCCTCCGCCTGCCCCGCACCGGCAGGGGAGAGGAAGACGCCATCCCTCTCTCCTTCTCCCAGGAGCGGCTCTGGCTGATCGATCGCCTGGAGCCGGGGAGCGCCGCCTACAACCTGCCCAACGCGCTCCGCCTCCGGGGCCATCTCGACCCCGGCCTCCTCGTCCGCACCCTGTCGGAGATCGTCCGCCGGCACGAGGTCCTCCGCACCACCTACGCCGAGCGGGAGGGCCGGCCGGTGCAGGTCGTCCACCCCGCCGCCCCGGTGCCGGTCCCCCGGGTCGACCTGGCGGCCCTCCCCGTCACGCGCCGCGACGCCGAGGCCCGGCGCCTGGCGACCGCCGAGGCCGGCCGGCCGTTCGATCTCGAACGGGGTCCGGTGCTCCGGGTCCAGCTCCTCCGCCTCGCCGCCCGGGAGCACGCCCTCTCCTTCACCCTCCACCACATCGCCTCGGACGGCTGGTCGAGCGGCGTCCTCGTCGCCGAGCTCTCGGCTTTCTACGCCGCCTTCTCCCGCGGCCTGCCGTCGCCGCTCCCCGAGTTAGCCCTCCAGTACGCCGACTTCGCCGCCTGGCAGCGCCAGACCTTGAGCGGCGCGGTCCTCGCCCGGTCGCTCGCCTATTGGCGGCGGCAGCTCGGCGAGCCGCCTCCACCCGTGCTCGCGCTCCCCGCCGACCGGCCGCGGCCGGTCTATCCGCAGGCGCCGAGCCCGGCGGGGGGGAGCGTGCCGGTCGACGTCGCCGCGGCGCGGACCGAGGCCCTGCGGGCGCTCGGCCGCCGTTTTGGGGCGACCCTCTTCATGACCGTGACGGCGGTCTTCTCGACCCTCCTCGCCCGGCTGACGGGGGAGACCGACCTGACGGTGGGCACCCCCGTGGCCGGCCGGGACCGCCGCGAGGTCGAAGGTCTGATCGGCTTCTTCGTCAACACCCTGGTCCTCCGTGCCGACCTCGCCGGCGATCCCACCTTCGGCGAGCTCCTGGAGCGCGTGCGCCAGGTGACGATGGCGGCCTTCGCCCACCAGGAGCTGCCCTTCGGCAAGCTCGTGGAGGAGCTCAACCCCGAGCGCGCCCTCGGCCAGACCCCGCTCTTCCAGACGATGTGCTCCCTGCTCAACGCCGGGAACGGCGAGCTGACCCTGCCCGGCCTCACCCTCCACCCCCAGGAAGCCGAGAGCGCCGCCACCCTCTTCGACCTCACCCTCTCGCTCGGCGACTACGGGAGCCAGCTGGGCGGCGGGCTCGAGTACCGCGCCGACCTCTTCGACCGCGTGACGGCGGAACGCCTGGCCGGGCATCTCGGGAATCTCCTCGCAGCGGTGACGGCCGATCCCGATCGGCGCCTCTCGGAGCTGCCCCTCCTCTCGGCCGCCGAGGGCCAGGCGCTCCGGGAGTGGAACGACACCGCCATCGCCTATCCCATGGAAGCCTGCCTCCAGGCGCCTGTCGCCGAACAGGCGGCACGGACGCCGGACGCTGTCGCGGTCGAGCTCGATGGTGTCGATACGCCTGGGGGGGGAGCCCTCTCCTACGGCGAGCTGTGGGCGCGAGCGGGGGAGTGGGCCGTCCATCTGCGGGCCCTGGGAACGGGGCCGGACGGGCGGGTGGGGATCGCCATGGAGCGCTCGCCCGAGCTGATCGTGGCCCTCCTGGCGGTGCTTGAGGCGGGCGCGGCCTACGTGCCGCTCGACCCCTCCTACCCCGCGGAGCGGCTCCGCTTCATGCTCGCCGACTCCGGCGTTGCGGTCCTCCTCACCCAGGAGCGGCTCCTGCCGAACCTGCCCGAGCTGCCGCCCGGAATCCAGGTGCTCTGCCTGGACGGTGTACTTCAGCGAGGGACCCTCCGCCGGGGCGTTTCCCGGATAAGGGTGCCCGGCCCGGACGACCTCGCCTACGTCATCTATACATCGGGCTCGACCGGCACCCCCAAGGGGGCCATGAACACCCACCGGGCGGTCCTCAACCGGCTGCTCTGGGGGCAGGAGCGTTACCCGCTCGCGCCCGCGGACCACGTCCTCCAGAAGACCCCGCTCTCCTTCGACGTCTCGGTCTGGGAGCTCTTCTGGCCCCTCCTCGCCGGCGCCCGGCTCGTCCTCGCCCGGCCGGGCGGGCACCAGGACCCGGCCTACCTCGCGCGGACGATCGCCGAGCGCGAGATCACCGTGCTCCACTTCGTCCCCTCGATGCTCCAGGCCTTCCTCGCCGAGCCGGGGGTCGAGCGCTGCCGGTCGCTCGCGCGGGTGATCGCGAGCGGCGAGGCCCTGCCCGCCCCCCTAGCCGAGCGCTTCTTCGCCCGTCTCCCAGGGGTCTGCCTGCACAACCTCTATGGCCCGACCGAGGCGGCGATCGAGGTCACGGCCTGGGACTGCGAGCAAGATGGGAGACGCCCCGCGATCCCCATCGGCCGGCCGATCGCCAACGCCCGCCTCCACCTCCTCGACCGCGACCTGGCGGCGGTGCCGGCCGGGGTGACGGGGGAGCTGTGGATCGGCGGCCTCCCGCCGGCCCGCGGCTACCTCGGCCGCCCCGATCTCACCGCCGAGCGCTTCCTGCCCGATCCCTTCGCGGTCTCCGGGGCAGCCGGGGGGGCCGGCTCCCGCCTCTACCGGACGGGGGACCTGGCGCGCCGCCGGCCCGGGGGCGAGATCGAGTACCTGGGGCGGACGGACGGCCAGGTCAAGGTGCGGGGCGTGCGGGTCGAGCTGGCCGAGGTCGAGGCGGCGCTCCGCCGGCACCCGGGGGTGGCCGAGGCGGCGGTGGTCGTCACCGCGGACGGCCGGCTCCTCGCCTGGGTCGTGGCCGGCCCGCTCTACGATGTACGCGACCTGCGCGACCACCTCGCCCGCACCCTCCCGGAGGCCATGATCCCCTCCGCCTTCGGGCGGCTCGACACCCTGCCGCTCACCCCGAGCGGCAAGCTCGACCGACGAGCCCTGCCGCGCGCGGCTCCCGGCGCGCTCGGGAAAGGTTCGGAAGCGGCGGGGGAGTTTGCCGCGCCGCGCACGGCCGTCGAGGAGCTGGTGGCGGCGGCGTGGGCCGAAGTGCTGGGGGTCCCCCGGGTCGGCCGCGACGACAACTTCTTCGACCTGGGCGGCCACTCGCTCCTCGCCGCCCAGGCCCTCTCCCGCCTGCGCGAGGCCTTCGGGGTCGAGATCCCGCTCCGCGAGCTGTTCGCGGCGCCCACCGTGGCCGGCCTCGCGGCGGCGGTCGAGAAGGTACGCGCGGGCGGCGAGAAGGGCATCGCCGCGCCGCCGATCGCCCGCGCGGCGCGCCGGGATCGCCCGCGCCTCTCCTTCGCCCAGGAGCGGCTCTGGTTCCTCGACCAGCTCGCGCCGGGGAACGTTGCCTACAACATCCCGGCGGCGGTCCGCCTCCTCGGCCGGCTCGAACCGGCGGCGCTCGCGGCCACCCTCTCGGAGATCGTCCGCCGGCACGAGGTCCTCCGCACCACCTTCGAGACCACCCCGGCGGGGCCGGTCCAGCGGATCGCGCCGCATCTGGACCTCGAGCTCCCGCTCGCCGACCTCGCCCGGCTGCCGCGGGCGGCGGGGGAGGCCGAGGCCCTGCGCGTGGCGGGGGAGTCGGCGCGCCACCCCTTCGACCTCGCGCGGGGGCCCCTCCTCCGCGCCGCCCTTTTGCGGCTGGGAGGCGAGGAGCACGCCCTCCTCCTCACCCTCCACCACGTCGCCGCCGACGCCTGGTCGCTCGGGGTGCTCCTCGCCGAGGTCGCGGCCCTCTACCCCTCGGCACGATCCAGGCGCCCGTCGCCGCTCCCCGAGCTGCCCCTCCAGTACGCCGACTACGCCGAGTGGCAGCGGGAGTGGCTCAGCGGGGAGGTGCTCACCGCCCAGGTCGCCTGGTGGAAGGAGCGGCTCGCCGGCTTCCCCGGCGACCTCGCGCTGCCGGCCGACCGGCCCCGGCCGGCGGTCCAGAGCTTCCGCGGCGGGAGCCTCGCCCGCCCTCTGCCCGCCGCTCTTTCCCGGAACCTCCGCGTCCTCTCCCGGAAGAGCGGCACCACCCTCTTCATGACCCTCCTCGCCGGCTTCGCCGCCACCCTCTCCCGGTTCTCCGGCCAGCCGGCCCTCCTCGTCGGCTCGACGATCGCCAACCGCACCCGGAGAGAGCTCGAAGGGCTGATCGGCTTCTTCATCAACACCCTGGCCCTCCCCGCCGATCTCCGCGACGACCCGCCCTTCGCGACCGCCCTGGCCCGGGCCCGGGAGACCGCGCTTTCCGCCTACGCCCACCAGGACCTGCCGTTCGAGCGGCTGGTCGAGGAGCTCACCCCCCGCCGCGACCCGTCGCGGCCGCCCCTCGTCCAGGTGGTGCTCCAGATGCAGAACGCGCCCCTCCCCGAGCTGGCGCTCCCCGGGCTCGCCTGGGAGCCCTTCGCGGGCGGCACGGAGACCGCCAAGTTCGACCTCGTCGTCAACGCCATGACGGCGAAGGGGGAGGAGGGGATCTTCGGCGAGTGGCTCTACAGCGCCGATCTCTTCGACGGGCCGACGATCGGCCGCCTCGCCGCCGCCTTCGAGGTTCTCCTCGGCGCCGCCGTGGCCGACCCCGGCCGCGCCGTCCCGGACCTCCCGCTCCTCGGCGCGGGCGAGCGCCAGCAGCTCGTCGTCGAGTGGAACGAGAGGGCGAGCACCGGCCCCCCCATGACACTCCACGCGGCCTTCGCCGCCCGCGCCGCGGCGACCCCCGAGGCCGTCGCCCTCGTCTGGGAGGGAGAGCGCCTGAGCTACGGCCAGCTCGCCGCCCGGGCCTGGCGCCTGGCGCGCCGCCTGCGCGGGCTCGGGGTCCGCCCCGAATCGCGGGTGGGGATCTGCCTGGAGCGCTCGCCCGACCTGGTGGTGGCGGTCCTCGGGGTACTCGCGGCCGGCGGCGCCTACGTCCCCCTCGATCCCGCCTACCCACGGGAGCGCCTGGCCTTCCTCCTCGCGGACAGCGGGGTCGAGGCGCTTGTCACCACCGGGAGCCTGCTCCCGGTTCTCCCCGAGACCCCAGCCCGGCTCGTGCGGCTCGACGCCGATCGGGCTCTCCTCGCGGGGGAGGACATGGCGCCGTTGCCGGATGGACCCGCGGGCGCCGGCCCGGACAATCTGGCCTATGTCATCTACACCTCGGGCTCGACCGGCCGCCCCAAGGG
>JAXDLD010000379.1:0-5346 GCA_034666805.1 Acidobacteriota bacterium | reverse complement strand
TCTCGAGCGGTACCTGGGAAAGACGCGCGAATTCTGGAGCTGGCTGCTGGACGCGTGGGATCACCCAGATGTCCAGCGGTAGTCTGACCCCGTTCCAGTGGAGACTGCTGGAGGTTCTCAACGGTTTTGAGCCTCCCTGGACCCTTACCGGCGGAGGAGCTCTCGTCGGCGTCCACCTGAAGCATCGCGTCACCCGCGACCTCGACCTGTTCTGGCACGGCTTGGACCAACTCGGTTCCTTGCCCGCCGAAGTCCGGCGCCGGCTCGCTGGGCAAGACCTCGACGTCAGCCAGATCCAGACCGCACCCGCGTTCGCCAGATTCCGAGTCAGCGATGGCGTGGAGGTGTGCCTCATCGATCTCGTGGCGGACTCTGTCGCGACGGTAGACCCTCCTCTCCGGGTGCAGGTCGGCGGGGTCTCGATCTCCGTCGACTCCCCTTACGAGATTCTGGTGAACAAATTATGTGCCCTCCTCGGGAGGTCCGAGCTCAGGGACCTCGAAGACGTCCAAGTCCTGTTGGAAAGCGGCGAGTCTCTCGAAAGGGCGCTGGTCGATGCGCCCCAGAAGGACGGCGGCTTTTCTCCTCTTACCCTCGCCTGGACTTTAAGAGGACTCCAGCCCGTCGTCATGGCTCGAGCCGCCGGATGGACCGAGGAAAAGGCCGCCGATCTCGGCAAGTTCAAAGACGAGCTGATCCAGCGGCTACTGGCGGCGAGCGATCCCGACACGGGGACTTGAGCGGCCCAGGTCCCTGCATCCTCCTACGGCGTCCCCGACCGCCGGTCCACGACCACCCGTCCGCCCTTCATCACCCAGCGCACACCGTTGACCACCGTTCCGATGTCGGCGAGCGGGTCGCCTTCGACGGCGACCAGGTCCGCGAGGTAGCCGGGGGCCACCGCTCCCAGATCCTTCTCCATCCCCAGTAGGGCGGCGCCGTTCTTCGTCGCCGTGGCCAGGGCCTCGGCCGGGGTCATCCCGGCCTTCACGAACCAGAGGAGCTCGCGGGTGTTCTCGCCGAACCCGGTGAAGACGGCGTCCGAGCCCATGGCGATCCGCACCTTCGCCCGCACGGCACGGCGGAGCGTCGCGAAGTTGCGGTCGATGTAGGCCTGGAGACGGTCGGCCGCGGCCTGGTCGTAGCCGTACTCCTCCCGGTGGGCGATGTAGTAACGGTTGTGATCCACGGTCGGGACGTAGAAGGTCCCGCGCCGCGCCATCTCGGCGATCGTCGCGTCGTCCATATCGGTCGCGTGCTCGACCGAGTCGGCCCCGGCCCGCACGGCGTCCCGCGCGCCGTCCGGTCCGTAGGAGTGGATGGCGATCCGCTTCCCCGCCTGGTGCGCCACGTCGACCGCCGCCTTCATCTCCTCATAGGTGTAGGTTTGAAAGCCGGTGACGTCTTGATCGCTCCCGGTCGAGCCGTACATCTTGATCCAGTCCACCCCAGCGGCGAGCTGCTGGCGCGCCACCCGCTGGACCTCGGCGACGCCGTCGGCCCGGCCGGGATCGGGCTGCACGACCCCCGGCTTCGGGGACGAGCCGCTGACGTGCAGGCCGTAGCCCGCCACGAGCATGCGCGGCCCGGCCATGGCGCCGCGCTGGATGAGGTCGCGCATGGCGAGATCCGTGTACTCCCAGGAGCCAAGGTCGCGCACGGTGGTCACCCCGGTCTCCAGGGTCTTCCGGGCGTTCTCCTGGGCGAGGAAGACGGTGACGGCGGGCCCCAGGGTCTCGAGCTGGCTCCAGGGGCGCGACCCGGGTGCCCGGTCCCAGTAGAAGGTCATGTGGGTATGGGCGTCGACGAGGCCGGGGATGCCGGTATAGCGCCGGAGGTCGATGACGGCGGCGTTCGCCGGCACGCTCCCATCCCCCGAGCCCACCCGGGTGATCCGCTCACCCTCGACGACGACGACGGCGTCCTTTACGACCTTGCCCTGGCCGTCGATCAGACGGCCGAAGCGGATCGCCGTGACCTGGGTGGGGGAGGGGGCGGCGGTGGCAGCGGCAGCGGCCGACAGGGTCAGAACGGCGGCCAGCAGAAAGACAAGGTGACGCATGGATGGGATCCTTTCTCCCGGCGCGAAGCTTGCGCCTGTCGAATTCAGGGCGTTACTATGGCCCGGCCGACAGGCATTTTCTCAAACGGGAGGTTTATGGCCTCGATCACTCTCAAAGTCAATGACAGGAGCCACGCCGTCGACGTCGAGCCGCGGACGCTCTTGGTCGATCTCCTGCGCGAGCAGCTGCGGCTCACCGGGACTCACGTGGGTTGCGACACCAGCCAGTGCGGCGCCTGCACGGTCTGGGTCGACGGCAGGGCGATCAAGAGCTGCACCATGCTGGCGGTGGAGGCCGACGGCGCGGCGGTGACGACGATCGAAGGGCTGGCGCCGGAGGGCCATCCCCATCCCATGCAGGCGGCCTTCCACGATTGCCACGGGCTGCAGTGCGGCTACTGCACGCCGGGGATGGTGATGAGCGCCACCGATCTCCTGCGGCAGAACCCCAACCCCACGGAGGACGAGGTCCGCCACGGTCTCGAAGGCAATCTCTGCCGCTGCACCGGGTACCACAACATCGTCCGCGCCGTCCTCCAGGCCGCCGAAGTCATGCGCGCCGCGCAGGGACCCGGCGCCGCGGAAGTTGGAGGTGCGCGATGAACAGCGAGGGCATGGGCGCCTCGGTCGCCCGTAAAGAGGACCGCCGCTTCCTCATCGGCAAGGGGCGCTACACCGACGACCTCCAGCTCCCGGGGCAGACCACGGCCGTCTTCCTGCGTTCGCCGCACGCCCACGCGGCGATCCGCTCGATCGACGCCACGGCGGCCCGCAAGGCACCGGGCGTTCTCGCCGTCCTGACCGGCGAGGACGTGGCCGCCGACGGGCTCGGCGGCATCCCCTGCGGCTGGCAGATCACGAATAAGGACGGCTCGAAGATGGTCGAGCCGCCCCACCCGGCGCTCGCCCTGGGGAAGGCGCGGCACGCCGGCGACCCGGTCGTCATGGTCGTCGCCCAGACCAAGGCGCAGGCGAAGGACGCGGCCCAGCTCGTGGAGATCGACTACGAGCCGCTCCCGGCGGTCGCCCATCTCCCCGCCGCCGTCGCCTCTGGCGCGCCCCGGGTGTGGGACGAGGCGGCCGGGAACGTCTGCTTCGACTGGCACATCGGTGACTCCGCGGCGACCGAGGCCGAGTTCGGCAAGGCGGCCCGGGTCGTCTCGATCGACCTCGTCAACAACCGCATCGCCCCCAACGCCATCGAGCCGCGGGCCGCGAACGGCTTCTACGACTACGCCCTCGATCACTACACCCTCTACACCACCTCCCAGAACCCGCACCTGATCCGCCTGCTCCTGGGCGCCTTCAGCCTGAAGGTGCCGGAGCACAAGCTCCGGATCGTCGCGCCCGACGTGGGCGGCGGCTTCGGGTCGAAGATCTTCCACTACGCCGAGGAGCTCCTCGTCCTCTGGGCGTCCAAGCGGGTGGGCTTTCCGGTCAAGTGGACCTCCGAACGGAGCGAAGCCTTCCTTTCGGACGCCCACGGCCGCGACCACGTGACCCACGCCGACCTCGCGCTCGACGCCGACGGCAGGTTCCGCGGTCTCCGGGTCCGCACCCTCGCCAACATGGGGGCCTACCTGTCGAGCTTCGCCCCGGCGATCCCGACCTACCTCTCGGCCACCCTCCTCTCCGGGCCCTACGTCATCCCGGCGATCTACAGCGAGGTCAAGGGGATCTTCACCAACACCGTTCCGGTCGACGCGGTTCGCGGCGCCGGGCGCCCCGAGACCACCTACCTGCTGGAGCGCCTGGCGGACAAGGCGGCCCGCGAGCTGGGGATCGACCGGGTCGAGATCCGGCGCAAGAACTTGATCCAGGTGGACCAGTTCCCCTACCAGACGCCGGTCGCCCTCCAGTACGACATCGGCGACTACCAGGCGACCCTCGACATGGCGCTCCAGGCGATCGACCTCGACCACTTCGCCGAGCGGAAGGCCGAGTCGGAGAAGCGCGGCAAGCTCCGCGGCTTCGGGATCTCGACCTACATCGAGGCCTGCGGCATCGCGCCGTCCGCTTTAGTCGGCGCGCTCGGCGCCCGCGCCGGGCTCTATGAGGCGGCGACGGTGCGGGTCCACCCGACGGGGAGCGTGACCGTCTTCACCGGCACCCACAGCCACGGCCAGGGACACGAGACGACCTTCGCCCAGCTCGTCTCCGAGCAGCTCGGGGTGCCGTTCGACAGCATCGAGGTCGTCCATGGCGACACCGACCGCATCCCGTTCGGCATGGGGACCTATGGCTCGCGCTCGGCCGCGGTCGGCGGCTCGGCGATCGTCAAGGCCATGGACAAGATCGTCGACAAGGGCAAGAAGATCGCCGCCCACCTCCTGGAGGCGAGCGTCGCCGACATCGAGTTCTCGGACGGCAAGTTCCGGGTCGCCGGGACCGACCGCGAGAAGTCGTTCGGCGAGGTCGCCTTCGCCGCCTACGTGCCGCACAACTACCCGATCGACACGGTCGAGCCGGGGCTCGAAGACTCGGCCTTCTACGACCCCAAGAACTTCACCTTCCCCGCCGGCTGCCACTGCGTCGAGGTCGAGGTCGATCCGGAGACCGGCGTCGTCCAGGTGGTGGACGTCGCCATCGCCGACGACGTCGGGGTGATCATCAACCCCATGATCGTCGACGGCCAGGCGCACGGCGGCCTGGCGCAGGGAATCGGCCAGGCGCTCTACGAGGAGTGCGTCTACGACGACTCCGGACAGCTCCTCTCGGGCTCGTTCATGAGCTACTGCATGCCGCGGGCGGCGGACCTGCCGATGTTCCGGGTCGGCAACCACGTCACCGCCTGCACCCACAACCCGGTCGGCATCAAGGGGGTGGGCGAGGTGGGCGCTATCGGCGTGCCGCCGGCGGTGATCAACGCCGTGCTCGACGCCCTCGCCCCGCTCGGGGTCACCCACATCGACATGCCGGCGACCCCGGAGAAGGTCTGGCGGGCGATCCAGGCCGCCCAAGGAGGTGCCGCGTGAGGAACTTCGAGTTTCATCGTCCGCAGTCGGTCGCCGACGCGATCACCCTCCTCCGGGGGAGCGACTCGGCCAAGCTCCTGGCCGGGGGGCAGAGCCTCATCCCGGTCATGAAGCTCGACCTGGCACAGCCGGAGACCTTGGTGTCGCTCGCCAAGGTCGGGGGACTCTCGGAGATCCGCTCGGAGGGCAACACTCTCGTCATCGGCGCTCTCGTCACCCACGCCGAGGTCGCCGCGTCGCCCGAGGTGAAGCAGCGCATCCCGGGCCTCGCCGGCCTGGCCGCCGGGATCGGCGACGCCCAGATCCGCA
>JAXDLD010000378.1:0-9197 GCA_034666805.1 Acidobacteriota bacterium | reverse complement strand
AAGGTGACTCCGGCGAGAGTGAGGACCCCGAGCCAGAAGGTCAGGAAGCTGAAAGTGACGACCCGGGTGACGTCGAGCGCCGAGAGCCCCCAGGCCGAGTAGAGCCGCACCCGGAGCGGGGTGCCGGTGAAGAGCGGGTAGCCCAGGGTGTTGCTGAACGACGAGGCCGTGAAGGAGGCGAAGGCGACCTTCGGGTAGGGGAGCTTGATGCCGCTGTAGCGCAGAGCCAGGGCGTCGTAGCCGGTGAGCGCGAGGTAGCCCAGGGCGGTCAACGCCAGCGCCTCGAAGAAGCGCACCCGGGGCAGGGCGTCCAGGAAGTGGACGACGTCCCGGTAGCGGAAGTCCTGAAGCTCCCCCCGCATGAGCCAGAGGGCGACGCCGAAGAAGAGGACGCTTAAAATCGGCGTCAGCTTGCGGAGAGAAGGACGGCTCAATGCCATGACGGGCTAGGTTCGGGCTTAGGGTTCGTAGGGGGGCCAGAGTGGAAGGGCAGTATAGAACAGACGCCCCTACCCCTACAGCCAGCCCTTCCTCCGGAAGTACGCCACGAGGGCCACCCCCAGGGCGAGCATCAGGCCCAGGCAGTAGAAGTAGCCATGGCGCCAGTGGAGCTCGGGAATGTGGTCGAAGTTCATCCCATAGACGCCGGCGATGAAGGTCAAGGGGATGAAGATCGTGGAGATGATGGTCAGCACCTTCATGATCTCGTTCATCCGGTTGCTGACGCTCGACAGATAGACGTCGAGCATCCCCCCGGCGAGCTCGCGGTAGGTCTCGATCATGTCCATGGCCTGGACCATGTGGTCGTAGCAGTCGCGGAGGAAGACCTTGGTCTCTTGGTGGATGAGGGGCGACTCGGCGCGGAGGAGCGCGTTGACGAGGTCGCGCTCCGGCCAGGCGACGCGGCGGAGGATGAGGAGGTCGCGCTTCAGGGCATGGATCTGGCGGACCGCGTCGGGGGTCGGCTGGTCGACCAGCACGTCCTCCAGCTCCTCGATCCGCTCGCCATACTGTTCGAGGACGGGGAAGAACTCGTCGACTAAGGCATCGATCAGGGCATAGGCCAGGTAGTCGGGCCCGGCGCGGCGGATCTGCCCCTTGCCCTTCCGGATCCGCTCGCGCACCGGATCAAAGGAGTCGCCGGGCACCTCCTGGAGGGTGATGACGTAGTTGCTGCCGAGAAACAGGCTGATCTGCTCGGTCGCGAGCCCCGGGTCTCCCAGATGGAGCGATTTCAAGACGACGAACTGGTAGTCGTCATAATCCTCGACCTTGGGCCGCTGGCCGCAGTTCAAGACGTCCTCGAGCGACAGGGGGTGGAGCTTGAAGTGCTCGCCCAGGCTCTCCAAGAGGGAGACGTCGGAGAGCCCCTCGACGTTGATCCAGGTGACGCTCGCCGTATCCCGGAAGGGGAAGAGGTCTTGGATCCTCGCGACCTCCTTCTCGGTCACGTGCTCCGGGCCGTAGTCCATGACCGTGACCCGCACCGTGGACGAGCGCCCGGGGAGCGGCGTCAGCGTCCCGGGGGCGGTGCCCGGGGGGTGGTAGCGGAGCCCATGCGGCGGCCGCCTCGGGGGGCTCTGCATCGTCTTCGGTTCGCTCGCCATTCTCTCGCCTCAAACCTACTCGCCGACGTGGACGAGCACCTCGCGCGGGCCGTGGCGCCGCCGGTGCTCCCAGACGAAGATCCCCTGCCAGGTGCCGAGCCCGAGCTCTCCGGAGACGATCGGGATGGAGAGCGAGGTGGCGGTGAGGAACGCCTTGATGTGGGCCGGCATGTCGTCCGGCCCCTCGGCGGTGTGGGTGTAGAGGGGGTCGCGCTCCGGCACCAGCCGGTCGAGCCAGGCCTCGAGGTCGCGCCGCGCGGACGGATCGGCGTTCTCCTGGATCGTCAAGCTGGCCGAGGTGTGGCGGATGAAGAGCGTGCAGAGCCCCTCGCCAGCGCCGCTTGAGGCGACCGCCGCCGCCACCTCGCGGGTGATGTCGTGGAGCCCCTGGCCGCGGGTGTGGATCGAGAGCTTCTTGACCATCTCCAAACTCTAGCAGGTCGGCTGGCGGGTTGCCGCCGGGCTCCCCCTGGTGAAGAATGGCCTGGCTCGTCCCCGCCGGCGCCTTCACGCCGTTCGCGGGTCTCTTCGCCAAGGAGGTTCCATCATGAAGATCGGTATCCTGGGAGCTGGAAACGTGGGTGGGACGCTGGGCCGCGGCTGGGCGAAGGTGGGCCACGAGGTCCAGTTCGGGGTGCGCGACGCCGCCGACCCCAAGGTCGGGCAGCTCCTCTCCGGGATCGCGGAGGCCGGCGGTAAGGTAACGGCGGGGACGGTCGCGGCGGCGGCGGCGGCGAGCGAGGTGGTGGTCCTGACCGTCCCCTGGGAGGCGGCCGAGGAGGCGATCCGCGCCGCCGGGGACCTCCACGGCAAGGTCGTCTTCGACTGCACCAACCCGCTGGCGCCCAACCTTTCGGGCTGGTCCTGGGGCACGACACCTCGGCCGGGGAGCAGGTCGCGGGCTGGGCGACGGGGGCGCAAGTGGTCAAGATCTTCAACACCACGGGCGCCAACAACATGGCCGATCCTCACTTTCCCGAAGGACCGGCGACGATGTTCCACTGCGGCGGCGATGCCCCCGCCAAGGCGATCGCCGCCCAACTCGCCAAGGACCTCGGCTTCGAGCCGGTGGACGCCGGCCCTCTGACCCAGGCCCGTCTGCTGGAGCCGCTCGCGCTCCTCTGGATCAGCCTCGCCTACCGGCAGGGGCTGGGGCGCGAGTTCGCCTTCCGGCTGGTGCACCGCTAAAGGGGGCGGCGCCCCGCGTTCTGGCCTCTCTGGGAGGCGTATTCGGCGGCGCGGAATTTGGATGAGGGAGCTTCTGGACAGAAATAGGGAGATCCAAACCAGAGCACGGCTATCTAAACCAGAAGCAGGGGCATCCAAACCAGAAGCACAGCGTTCCAAACCAGAGCAGGGCGTTCCAAACCAGAAGCAGGGCCATCCAAACGAAAAGTAGGGCCCATTCAAAGTGGAGGCATGGAGATCCAGATCCACTCGGGCACGTCCGGGGCCGAAACAGGGCGTTCCAGTGCAGAGGTAGAAGCTACAACTTAAATACCTCAAAACGGAGGTGAGTTCGCGCCTATGGAGCGCTTTGGCCTCCTGATCGATCCCGCTAGCCCCCAAGTGCCATGCCACGTCTCCGGTCTAAGGAGGCCCGCCGAGCGCTCTTGACGAATATGCATCGACCGGCCATACTCATGCATATGAGAACCACCCTTATCCTGGATGACGAGCTGGTCGAGAAGGCGAAGGAGCTCTCGGGTCTCGGGGAGAAGACAGCCGTCGTCCACGCCGGCCTGGAAGCGCTGATCGCACGCGAGAGCGCTCGCCGCTTGGCGGCCCTCGGCGGCTCCGAGCCGCAGCTCCTTCCGGCCCGCCGCCGCCGGGCCTGATCGGCCCAGTGATCCTGGTCGATACTTCCATTTGGGTCGATCACCTGCGGCGAGGGGAGCCCCGGCTTGCGGGTCTGTTGGACACCGCGCGAGTCCTCTGTCATCCCTTCGTGATCGGCGAGCTGGCGCTCGGTCACCTGCGACGCCGCGCGGAGATCCTCGCCTTGCTGGCAGACCTGCCGCAAGCGGTGCCCGCGGCCCATGAAGAGGTGCTCCGCTTCGTCGAGGAGCATGCCCTTCTGGGGACCGGCCTCGGGTGGGTCGACGTTCATCTCCTCTGTGCGGCAGCCCGCGACCACTCAAGATTCTGGACGTTCGACCGCAGACTTGCCGCCGCCGCGGAGCGGCTCGGGCTGGCCGCGTAGGTTGCGGCGACGTCGCCTGGCATCCCGTCAGGTAAGATCCGCGGCCGCGAGGCCGCCCCCTTCGACCCCCCTGGCTGCACTAGAGAGGGTAGGGCGCCTGTGGCCCCCGAAGGAGAAGTTGCGCATGGGTAAGAAGTCATGAGCATTCAGGACCTGGCGAGAGCGGCCGGCATCTCCGCCGAGGACGAGGAGCTGCTCGCCCTTCTCCTGGCGGAAGAGGGGGTCGAGCTCGCGGTTGCGGACGGCATCCCGCGCCGGCCGGGCCGCGCGGAGGCGCCCCTCTCCTTCGCCCAGGAGCGGCTCTGGTTCCTCGACCGGCTGACCCCGGGGAGCGCCACCTACAACATCCCGGCCGCCGTCCGCCTCTCGGGGATCCTGCGGCTCGAGGTCTTCGCCCGCTGCTGGCGGGAGATCCTGCGCCGCCACGATTCGCTGCGCACCCGTTTCGAGACCCGCGACGGCATTCCCGTCCAGGTCATCGACCGCCAGCCGACAGCGGGGAGCGAGCTCGTCCTGGTCGACCTCTCGACCCTGCCGGAGGAGGCGAGGCGGCGGGCCGAGAACGCGCTCGTCCATGCCGACGCGGCGCGCCCCTTCGACCTGGAGCGGGGCCCGGTGGCGCGGGCCACCCTGCTGCGGCAGACGGCCGGCGAGCACGTGCTCCTCCTGACCCTCCACCACATCGTCTCGGACGGCTGGTCGATGGGGATCCTCGTGCGCGAGGTGGCGGCGCTCTACGACGCCTTCGTCCGCAACCGCCCCTCGCCGCTCCCGGAGCCGGAGATCCAGTACGCCGATTTCGCCGAGTGGCAGCGCACGAGCCTCACCGGCGAAGCGCTGGAGGCCGAGCTCTCCTACTGGCGCGAGCGGCTCTCCGGGGCCCCGGTCCTCGCGCTCCTCGCCGACCGGCCGCGCCCGGCGGTCCCCAGCGCCCGCGGCGCCAGCCTCGCGCTGCGCCCGCGGCCGGCGGTCGCCGCGGCCCTCCGCGAGCTGACCGAGCGCCGGGGGGCGACGATGTTCATGACCCTCCTCGCCGCCCTCTCCGTTCTCCTCGCGCGCTACACCGGCCAGGAGGACGTCGTCCTCGGCTCGATGATCGCCAACCGTACCCGCGCCGAGGTCGAGGGGCTGATCGGCTTCTTCGTCAATGCCCTCGCTCTCCGCGCCGACCTCTCGGGCGATCCGCCGTTCAGCGTTCTCGTCGACCGGGTGCGCGAAATCTCGCTCGGCGCCTTCGCCCACCAGGACTTGCCGTTCGAGAAGCTGGTGGCCGAGGTGCAGCCGGACCGCGACCTCTCCCGCTCGCCGCTCTTCCAGATCGTCTTCCTGCTGCAGAACACCCCCTCTGCGGCGCTCGAGCTCCCCGGCCTCACCCTCCGCCCCGTCGACATGGAGACGCGCTCGGCCAAGTTCGACCTCCAGGTCACCGCGGTCGAGGACCAGGACGGCTTCACCTGCTCGTTCAACTACAGCACCGATCTCTTCGACGGCGTGACCATCGCGCGCCTCGCGGAGCACTTCGTGACCCTGCTCGGCGGCATCGCCGCCGATCCCGAGCGGCCGATCTCGCGGCTGCCGGCGATCCCGGCGGCCGAGCGTCAGCAGGTTCTCCGCGAGTGGAACGAGACGGGCGACGTCCCCGAGCGGGGGAGCGGCCTCCACGACCTCTTCGCCGCCCAGGCGGCGCGCATTCCGGAGGCGACGGCGATCGTCGACGGCCAGAGGCGCTGGTCCTACGGCGAGCTCGACGCCGGGTCGAACCGCCTGGCGCGGCACCTCCGCGGCCTCGGGGTGGGGCCGGAGTCGCGGGTGGGGCTCTGCCTCGCGCGCTCGGGGAGGATGGTGGCGGCCATGCTCGCCGTGCAGAAGGCCGGCGGCGCCTATGTCGGGCTCGATCCGCGCTACCCCAAGGACCGCCTGGCCTTCATGCTGGCCGACGCCGCCGCGGTCGTGCTCCTGACCGAGGAGGAGCAGCTCGCCGCCCTGCCGGAGCATTCGGTGCCCGTCGTGCTGCTCGACGACGAGTCGTTCCTGGAGGGCGAGAGCTCCGCGGCGCTGTCGCAGGCGCCCGGGGACGGGCGCTCGGCCGGCCCCGGGAACCTCGCCTACTTGATCTACACCTCGGGATCGACGGGGCGGCCCAAGGGGGTGGCGATCGAGCACGCGAGCGCCGCCGCCCTGGTCGCCTGGGCGGGGGAGGTCTTTCCGGCCTCGGCGCTCGCCGGGGTCCTCGCCGCGACTTCGATCTGCTTCGACCTCTCGGTCTTCGAGATCTTCGTCCCCCTGGCCTGGGGCGGGACGGTGATCCTGGCGGAGAACGCCCTCGCTCTCCCCACGCTCCCCGCGGCCGGCGAGGTGACCCTCGTCAACACCGTCCCCTCCGCCATCGCCGGGCTGGTGCGCGGGGGGACCCTGCCGCCGCGGGCGGCCATCGTCAACCTGGCCGGCGAGGCCCTGAAGCGGGAGCTGGTCGAGGAGATCTACCGCCAGCCTGGGGTGCGCCAGGTCTTGAACCTCTACGGCCCTTCAGAAGACACCACCTACTCAACCTGGACGGCGGTCCCGTCCGGCTCGGAGCGCCCGCCCGCCATCGGCCGTCCCATCGCCGGCACCCGCTCCTATCTCCTCGACGCGCGGCTGGAGCCGGTCCCCCTCGGGGCGCCGGGCGAGCTCTACCTGGCCGGCGCCGGTCTGGCGCGCGGCTACCTCGGCCGGCCGGAGCTGACGGCGGAGCGCTTCGTCCCCGATCCCTTCGCCAGCTCCCGGGGCGAGCGGCTCTACCGCACGGGCGACTTGGCGCGCTACCTGCCCGACGGCGTCCTCGACTACCTGGGGCGGATCGACCACCAGGTGAAGATCCGCGGCTTCCGCATCGAGCTTGGGGAGATCGAGGCGGCCCTCTTGGCGAGCCCGGGCGTGCGGGACGCGGTGGTGCTGGTGCGGGAGGAGGGCGGCGACCGGCGCCTGGTGGGCTACCTGGTGCCTGCCCATCAAGACCAGAAGGAGGCCCTTGCCGCGGCCGATCTCCGCGTCGCGCTAGGCTCCGTGCTCCCCGAGTACATGATTCCCGCCGCCTTCGTCTTCCTCGACGCCCTCCCCGTGACCCCCAATGGAAAGGTGGACCGCCGCGCCCTGGAGCGGATCGCGCCGGAGCTTCCCGGCTCCGGGGCGACGGGCGCCTACGCGGCCCCCGAAGGCCCGCTCGAAGAGCTTTTGGCGGAGGTGTGGGGGGACCTCCTGCGGGTCGAGCGCATCGGCCGCGACGTGAGCTTCTTCGACCTCGGCGGCCACTCGCTCCTCGCCACCCAGGTCGTCTCGCGGGTTCGGCAGGCGCTCGGGGTGGAGCTGCCGCTCCGCCGGATCTTCGAGGCGCGGACGATCGCCCGCCTCGCCGCCTGCCTGGCGGCGGAGCACCCCGAGGCGGCGGCCTGGGTGGCGGACGGCACGGTGGCCTTGGCGACCTCCGCGCCGATCCCAACTCGCCCCTGGCAGCCGGGGGATAGCGCGCCGCTCTCCTATGCCCAGGAGCGGCTCTGGTTCCTCGATCAGCTCGACCCCGGGAGCGCCGCCTACAACATCCCCCTCGCCCTGCGGCTCACAGGACACCTGGACGTCCCGGCGCTCGCCGCGAGCCTGACCGAGATCGCCCGCCGCCACGCCACCCTGCGCACCCGTTTCGCCCTGCTCGCCGGGGCTTCCGAGGAGCGGCCGATCCAGGTCATCGGTCCGCCGGCCGGCCTGGCGCTGCCGCTCGCCGACCTCGCCGGCCTGCCGGAGGCCGCGCGCGAGGCCGAGGCCCACCGTCTGGCGAGAGAAGAGGCGCGCCGCCCGTTCGACCTCGGAAAGGGGCCGGTCCTGCGCGCCGCTCTGCTGCGGCTGCGGCGGGTTCCGGGGGAAGAGGAGCACGCGGCGCTTCTCGACGTCCACCACATCGCGAGCGACGGCTGGTCGACCGGGGTGCTGGTGCGCGAGATCGCGGCCCTCTACACGGCTTTCGCGGCCGGCCGCCCGTCGCCGCTCCCCGAGCTGCCGATCCAGTACGCCGACTTCGCCGCCTGGCAGCGGGAGTGGCTGACCGGCGAGGTTCTCGCCGCTCAGATCGACTACTGGCGCCGGACCTTGACGGGCGTGCCGGCCCTCCAGCTCCCCACCGACCGGCCGCGGCCGGCGGTCGCGAGCTTCCGGGGCGCCAGCGTGCCGCTCGACCTCCCGCCGTCCCTGGGCCGCGATCTCGAAGAGCTGGGCCGGACGCGGGGGGCGAGCCTCTTCATGACCCTCCTCGCCGCCTTCTCGGCGCTCCTCGCCCGCTGGTCGGGGCAGGAGGACGTCACGGTCGGCTCGCCGATCGCCAACCGCACCCGGGCCGAGGTCGAGGGGCTGATCGGCTTCTTCGTCAACACCCTGGTCCTGCGGAGCGACCTCTCCGGCACCCCGAGCTTCGGGGCCCTCCTCGACCGGGTGCGCGAAGCCGCCCTCGGCGCCTATGCCCACCAGGATCTGCCGTTCGAGCGGGTGGTCGAGGAGCTCCACCCCGAGCGCGACCTCTCGCGGAGCCCCCTCTTCCAGGTCATGCTCATCTTGCAGAACGCACCGTCTCAAGAGCTCCGGCTGCCGGGCCTGACCCTCGGCGCCCTGCCGGCTTCCGGAGGCGCGGCGAAGTTCGACTTGACCTTGGGGGTAGGCCTCGGGCCGCACGGCCTGGTGGGCGGTCTCGAATACGCGGCCGACCTCTTCGACCCGGCGACCGCCGAGCGCCTGCTGGGGCATTTCCGCACCCTGCTGGCGGCGGCCGTCGACGAGCCCGGCCTTCCCGTCTGGCAGCTTCCGCTCATGCCGGAGCCGGAGCGGCGGCAGGTGCTCGTCGAGTGGAACGAGACCGGGTCCCTGGCGATTGGCTCGGTGGCGGCTCTCGGCCTCCACGAGCTGTTCATGGCGCAGGCGGCGCGCACCCCGGGGGAGACGGCGCTCGTCGACGGCGAGCGGCGGCTCACCTACGGCGAGCTCGACGCCGAGTCGAACCGCCTGGCTCGCCACCTCCGTTCCCTGGGGGTGGGGCCGGAGGCGAGGGTGGGGATCTGCGCCGAGCGCTCGGCGCGGATGGTCGTGGCCATGCTCGGCGTCCTCAAGGCGGGCGGCGCCTACGTCGGGCTCGATCCGCGGTATCCCCAGGACCGGCTGGCCTTCATGCTGGAGGACGCGGCGGCGGCCGTGCTGCTGACCGAGGGCGGGCTGCTGGCACTCCTGCCGGAGCACCGGGCTCGGGTCGTCCGGCTCGACGACGAGTCCCTCCTCGCTGGGGAGAGCGACGCTCCCCTGAAAAAAGAAGCCGGGCGGGCCGCCGGGCCGGGCAACCTCGCCTACCTGATCTACACCTCGGGCTCGACGGG
>JAXDLD010000377.1:0-16215 GCA_034666805.1 Acidobacteriota bacterium | reverse complement strand
GGAAGGGAAAGCCGCATGAGCTACTCCATGGTCAAGCGTCTCATTTTGAAGGACTGGTACTTCCTGCGCTACCCGATCGCCGGCTATGTCGCCGCCGGCGCTTTGAGCCTGGCCCTCATCAGTGCCGGCGGAAATGGATTGTCCTTCGCGGGCAGCATCCTGCTCGTGACCATCCTGATCTCGGTGGGTATCCACCTCGCGATGTTGACCGTCATCAACGAGCGCAAGGAGCAGACGCTCTCGTTCGTGATGAGCCTGCCGATCTCCGCCAGGGAGTACACGATCGCCAAGATCCTGGCCAATCTGCTGATTTTCCTCGTCCCCTGGGTCACTCTCCTGGCGGGAGCCCTGGCGCTCCTCTGGATCGGCAATGCCGGCGGCATGATCCCCTTTATTACGATCGTACTGACCGAGATTTTCGTCTCGTACTGCCTGATCTTGAGCGTAGCCCTGGTCAGCGAGTCCCAGAACTGGACCATCTTCGCGATCGTGCTGGGAAATCTTTTTTTCAACGGGTTCCTCTACTACGTTTCCCACCTCCCCAGCATCGCGAGCGCGATGAAAGGCCACGCCGCGATCTGGAACCAGGCGCCGGTCACCCTGCTGGCGGCGGAGCTCGCGGCGATCGTCCTCCTGCTCGGGCTTACCCTGTTCTTCCAGAACCGGAAGACGGACTTCCTGTAGCCGCGTCTCCCCGCTGGATCTCACGAATTGAACCTACGAATCGCCTGCTCATGGTATTCTTCCTTCATGACGATCAAGGCACGAGTTCACGAGGGCAGATTTGTGGTGGACGAGCCGACGGAACTCCCTGAAGGGACGGTACTTGCTCTCCTGCCACTGGATCCGGGTGACTGGCTCGATGCAGAGGACCGTGCTGTCCTCCATCGAGCTCTTGTGGCCTCCCAGAGGGACCTCGAGGCTGGCCGGCTCTTCGACGCCGATGAGGTCCTTAGCGAATTACGGACACCGTGACTCGGCGCAAGGTTCGCTTCACGGCCACTGCCCGAGAGCACCTTCGGCTCTACAAACAGTGGTGGCGGGAGAACTCCGTACGACCTGAGATCCTTTATCAAGACTTAGGCGAAGCGGTTCAGATGTTGTCAGCTCTCCCGGGCATCGGCTCCTCCTACTCAGCCGCTCCCATTCCCGGCGTTAGGCGCCTCTATCTGGAGCGGCTGATGTCCCACCTTTATTACACTTACGATGGACATGAAGTTGTCATCAGAGCGCTGTGGCACGCACGGCGTGGCTCCGGACCAGAATTCGGCACATGATGCCGACCATTTCCGGTGAACGCCGTAGAAGGTGAGCGAGCGGGAACCGCGCTGTTTGCGGTTTTCGTTCGCCACCGCTGGGGTTATGCGCCCGGCAAAGATAGGTCTTTCCATAGCTCCAAAGGTGCCTGTGTCCTCCATTGCACATGGCGGCGCAATGCCTTGGCTATGGCAGGGCTAAACCTCGAGTTAAGTGATTCCGCGAGTTGTCGTGGCGCCCCTGAAAGGATCTCCGCATGATTGAACGAGGGAATTTCTCCCAGAAGAAGGCCGAGAAACAGTAACCCTGCATGATAGATGTCAACTTGAGGGCCGAGAACTCCGAACTCTTCTGGATCGAGGTATTCTGGTGGCAGCATCCACTGAGCCAGAATCGTATTGAAGACATCAATCTCTGGGGCAAGGCGGCTTATACCAAGATCGCAGACCTTGAAGACAGTAGCCCCGGGACCCGCAGGATTCATTTCATTCCGAACCTGTGAGTAGAGAACATTGCCAGGATGGAGATCCTTGTGGACATAGCCGAGCCTGTGGATGAAGTTGATCGCCTGCAGCACGCAGCGAGCTACCGGCAATACCCAAACCTCCCCGATGAGCTCAGGCCATGCAATTAGATCCTTTAGTGACGAGCCACAGCGCTCAAGGATTAAGTAGAATGACCTCCTGTGCTCAAAGGCATCATGCGCGAACGTAACGTTGGGGTGGCGGAGCCTAAGTAAATTCCCCAGTTCATGCTGCCAACTTTCTCGCACTTGCTCATAGGCCTGGTCCCCGGGCACAAGAACCTTGGCGACAAGCGGATTTCCCCACTCGTCCGAGCAAGCATAAACGGTCCCGAAGTTCCCTCCCCCGATCACTTCTCCAATCTGGTACCGGCGACTATGGACTTCGATTATCTCCCCCAGGTCAGGAGGAAGTGATGCGCTCTCAATTGACATCAGGCAATTTTAGCATAGCGATGCATAACGCTTGGGGCCTCAGTGGCGGAGCCGCGCATTATGCGGTTTCCGTCCGCTGCAAGCCCCGTATTATGAGGGGTGCCGCCACGCGAAGCCTCTCGATTCCACAAAAAGGCTGATGCTCTAACCTCTAACGTCCAAGCTCACCGACGGGTTTGCCTGCCGTAGCGGAGCGGAGGCGAATACGTCCGGTGCAGCGTCTTGTTAGCCATGACTATGCCCCCTGCATCATATTGGCAGCAGCAACAACGAGAGCGTTCTTTGTTTTCGCCAAGTCCCTTCTGAGATCGTCAATTTGCAACTTGATCTCGTTCTTGTCCTTTTGCATGGCGGGGCTAAGAGATTTTACTTCAGGCTCCAGTTGCGCCAAATTGTTCTTGAATAGCTCAATCTGAAAGACGAATGTAGCTATTTGGCTAGAGATACCTGCTTGATCGCCAAGTGTTTTTTCCAGAGCTACGATCCTTTCATTCGCATCTTTGAGAGCGGCCTCAATGCCACCGTTAACCTCCTTGACCTTGGCATCAATCTTCTGATAAACAGAAGGCCAAAAGACAAATTTATAGAAAAAACCAACAATGATCGATAAGGCGCTGGCTACAATACCGGCAATCTTTAGATACGTAGCCCAGTCCTGCACGGTGACGCCAAAAAACATACGTTCCCCCCAAATGGCTGATCAGACTTACTTAGTGGCTAACCATAGGTGTCACCGAAAGCGCCCCTCTCTCGGGGTCTGCCTTAGCGTCATCCAGCGGCTGTCGGGGACATCTGCCCACGTCGGCTTGCATCAAGCTATCTCCCTCTGCACGTTTAACTTGGCAATACTCTAACCTAGTTCAGGATCAACGTCAATATGGGAGAGAGTGTCGTAGAAGTGTCCAGGGATCAGAGCTTATCAACGGGGCTCTGGATTCCCCGGCCGCCGCAGTTGAGGGCGTTGGTGTAGATCATCGTGGTCTTCACGCTGCTGTACCCTAGCTATATAGCTCGTTCCGGTCTGTCGTCCATCCCACCACTGGACGAGTCCCAGGCGCAGGAGGGGGCCGTTCAGGGCCTATTGGCCTATTTAGTACTCCAACACGATCCACGCCGGCATCCGCATCACGACCACCTCGCGCTCGCTGTGCTCCACGATCTTCCCGTTGACCCGCGCAACTCGGATCTGCCGGTCGTCGTCCGGCGAGCGGACGACGATCCGCGCCGGCCGGGCGTTCCCGCTCAGGTCGACGACGATCCGATCGTTGCGCTCCACGTGCATGCGCAGATCGATCGGACCGCTGTAGGTCGGCAGTGGGCCGACGTGGAGAATTCCCTTCCCCAGCCAGCTCCGGGGCACCCCGGCGCCGACGACCAGCGTGCCGTCCTCTCTATCGTAGGCGATGGCGTCCAGGACCGAACGGATGAAGTCGGAGGCGACCCAGGCGTGGGGCATGTCGCCGATGAAGCGGGGCTTCCTCGCATCCGTCCCGACGACCTCGGCCCACTCGTTCCAGCCCGCCGGCCGGCGATCGGCGAGGAAGCGGTCGAAGAGCGGGAGGGCGCGCGCTTTCTCGCCACGGCGGAGGAACGCTCCGATATTGCGCATCTCGTAGGGCGTGTAGTCCTCGCGCGGCTTGGCGAGCGATTCGAGGTAGCGGTCGAAGGTCCGTTGCAGCTCGAGCTGAGGAAAGATCGCTCCAAGGTTCAAGGGCGAGATGCCGATCGCGGTCGACGTGGCGTCGAAGTCGCCCAGCTCCGCCGAGCCGGGTACGAAGTCGAGGTGATGCTCGGCGATTGTGCGGCGGATCGAGGCTTCGAAGTTGCGGCGGAAGGTGGCCGCCTGCTCGGCGAGGGCGCGTTGGCGCTCGGCGAGATGGAGTTTCCCGGCTAAATAAGCAGCGTCTTCGAGCCCCTTCAAGGCGAAGAGATCGTCCCAGTAGGAGTGGACCGGCTTCGCGGAGTAGCCTTCATGGCTGATCGACTCGGTGACGAGCCCCTCGAACGGGCCATGATTCTCGCTGGAAAGCTTGCCGATGTAGCGCGCCGCGGCGTCCACGTGCGGCCAGAGGCGGCGGACGAGTGTCTCGTCGTGGGTGAGGCGTTCGATTTCGGCCACGAGATAGATCAGCTCGCCGTTGCTGTCGTTCTCGGGCACCGGATCGGCGCCCCGGCGGTCGACGCAGCAGGGCACCTTGCCGTCGGGATACTGATACGTCGCGAACCAGTGGGCGAAGCGCTTGGCGGTGTCCGCATGGCCGAGCCGGAGGAGGACGGACGAGATCAGCGCGCCGTCGCGAATCCAGGCACGATCGTAGGCGCGCGAGCCCGGCTCCAAGGCGGCGCCATCGCGGTGGATCAGGGTCCACGCGATATTGCTCCGGATCGTATCGGCGATTTCCGGCGCGCCGGGGATCTCGATCGATACTCGGTGCAGCTTCTCGTGCCAGGCCTCGGCGATCTGTCGGAAGGCAGCCGTGACGTCGGCGACCGGCTTCGCGCCTTTTTCCAGCGCGATAGAGAGATCGACGGCTCGTTCCCCTATCACCGGAAATACAAGCGCGCCCGAGGCATAGTCGAACGGATCGTGGACTTCTGGCCGGCCCTCTTGTCCCTCGCGCAGGACGTCGACGACGTTCCCTTCGTCGTAGGTCGCGCCGGTGAAACGCTCCGGCTTCGCCAGCGCGTGCACGCGCTGGGTGTCGTTGACGATCACATCTCTGCCGTCGAAGGCGAGCGTGTGGATCGGCGAGACGCCGCCTTGCGTATTGAGGAACTGCGTCGAGGGGTTCACCTGGAAGGGACGGATCGCGAGACAGAGCGAGGTCTTCGCGGCACCCGTACCTCTCACCCGGTATCTCAACAACAGCATGGAGGATTCGGTCACGGCAGCCGTCACGTCCAGCGTGACGCCCCCCGCAGTCCAGCTGACCGTTGGGATCGGCAGATCGCCCTCGGCGAGCGACTGTCGCGGCCCGGCATCGCTCCAGGTGACGACCTGGCCGTCGATCAAGAGAAAGGGCTCGATCGAGAAACCCGACTTGAACGGCTCGACATTGCCGTCCTCTCCCACGAGCGCCTCCGCCTCTCCCCCATCGGCGCCCACAACCGTCCAGTACGGCTGCTCGCCGTCCAGGTAGCGGGGATAATCGCCGCGGCGCGCGCCCTTCGCCACGGCGGCGAAGAAGTCATTCGGGGTCGGCGCCCACTCCGGCGGCTCGACCTCTACGGATTCGATCGCGAACCCCTGCCCGCGGCGGCTCTTCCGCATCACCAGCCGAGCGAGCTTCGCCTCCTGATCGGGAAGGAACAGCAACTCCTCCCGGCGGCCGTTGCCTGTAACCTCGCGTACGTTCATCCAGTGCTCCCCGTCTTTGGAGAGCTCGACCGTGAAGTCGCGCGCGAAATCGTCTGCGTTCCACTGGATGTGCAGGCCGCCCACCTCGCGCAAGGTGCCCAGGTCGATCGTCAGCGCGGCGGCGCCTTCGCCCGCTCGCCAGGCGCCGTGCTTCACCGGACCGCTGGCGGCGGGGGGAAGCTCCGTCAACGCGAGATCGTCGATCCAGATTGTTCCCTTGCCACCCGTCCCCCCCGTGACGACGATTTCGATCATCGCCACGTGATGGATCTCGCCGCCACCCTGCGGCCCCCAGGCGAAGGAGATCTGCCGTTTCTTGGTCGAGATCTCCGTCCAGGTCCTGGGGAAAACGAAGTTCTGCCGGTTCATCCACCAGACGTTGTCGCCGGTCGAATCGATCAGCTTCACCTCGAGGTTCTCGACCGGCGACTCGGCGCGGAGGGCGAAGGTCAGCTCGTAATTCGGCGGCAGGTCGAGATCGACCTTCCGCCGCGCGATAGCATAGCCGGCGTGGTGCTGGAAATCGAAGTCGAGCCGCATCCCTTGCCCATGCAGCCCGGCATCATGACCGATCGTGAACGCGACACCGTCCGACGGATGGGCCGACCAGGCGGTGAGCGATTCGAAGTCGTCCAGGAGACCGGGTCGCGCGCCGGCAGCCAGGAGGAGGGCGGCCAGGACGAGCGCGCGCCTCAACCCTTGACGCTCCCGGCCATCAATCCAGAGATGTAGTAGCGCTGGAGGGCGAGGAAGACGAGGAGCACCGGCAGCACCGTGACGACCGCGCCGGCCATCATCAGCTCGATGTCGAGCGCGTGCTCGCCGACCAGGCTCGCCATGGCGACCGGCAGCGTGTACCGCCTCTGATCGGTCAGCACGATGAGCGGCCACATGAAGTCGTTCCAGGTCGTCATGAAGGTGAGAATGGCGAGTGTCGCCAAGACCGGCCGCGCGAGCGGCAGGACCACCGTCCAGTAGATCCGGAGCTCGCCGGCCCCTTCGATGCGGGCCGCTTCGAGCAGCTCCTGCGGGATCGAGAGCATGAACTGGCGGATGAGAAAAATCCCGAGGACGCTCGCCAGGGCGGGGAGGATCGCGCCCCAGTAGCTGTTGACGAGGTGCAGCGTCTTCATGAGGAGGAAGAGCGGCAGCATCCCGACCTGGGCCGGAATGATCAGCGCCGAGAGCAGCAGGCCGAAGAGCCGGTCGCGGCCGCCGAAGCGCAGGCGGGCGAAGGCGTAGCCCGCCATCGAGTTGAAGAGCAGCGAACCGAGAGTCGCGACGACCGCGACCGTCGCGCTGCTCAGGAAGGCGCGGCCGATGTTCAAGCGGAGGAAGAGCTGGCGGTACTGATCGAAGGTCGCGGCGTGCGGGATGAAATGCGGCGGGAAGGTCGTCGCCTCGCCGCTCTTCATGAACGAGGCCGACAGCATCCAGAGGAGCGGGAAAAGGGTAAGCGCGCCGCCCGCGATCAGCGCCGCGTGGAGGAGAACCGCTCCGCCGGCTCGGCGTCTCACGGCCGCTCCTGGAAACGCATCTGGATCGCGGTCGCCGCCGCGATCACGATGCAGAGGAGGAACGCCACCGCCGCGGCGTAGCCCATCCGCCACCAGCGGAAGCCCTCCTCGTACATGAGCATGACGGCCGAGTAGGTCTTATGGAGCGGACCGCCGTAGGTCATCACGTAGGGCTCCGGGAAAAGCTGCAGGTAGCCGATGGCGGTGACGATGCCGACGAAGAGGAAGGTCGGCCCGAGCATTGGCAGAGTGATGTGCCGGAACTGCCGCCAGGCGCTCGCGCCGTCGATCCGCGCCGCCTCGTAAAGCTCCTCCGGGATCGCCTGCAGGCCGGCCAGGAAAATGATCATGTTGTAGCCGAAGTTCTTCCACACGGCGAGGAGGATGATCGCCGGCATGGCCCAGCGCGGATCGCCGAGCCAGTCGATCGCCGGCAGCCCGAGGCTCCCCAGGGCGCGGTCGAGAGCGCCGAAGCGCGGGTGGTAGAGGAAGCGGAAGACGATCGCCACCGCGACCAGCGTGGTGACGACCGGCGCGAAGTAGACGGTGCGGAAGAGCGGCTTGAAACGCGCCGCCTTGGCGTTGACCAAAAGCGCCGCCCCGAGCGAGACGGCGACGGTCAGCGGGCCGCCCACGAACGAGAAGTAGAGCGTGTTGCCGAGCGCGGTCCAGAAAATGCCGCTTTTCAAGACGGCGGCGAAGTTGTGGAAGGCGACAAAGCGGAGGTTATGGAGATCGCCCAGAGCGTAGAGGTCGAAATCGGTGAGGCTCAAGAGAAAGCCGGCGACGACCGGCAGGAAGAAGAAGAGGAGCAGCACGGCGAGCGCCGGGGCGAGGAAGAGCGCGGCGGCGCGGGCCTCGCTCTTCACCGCGCCGCCTGTCGCGCCAGCACCCAGCGGCGCTTGGCGAGGATATCGTTGGCCGTGCGATCCAAGTCCGCCAAAGCCGCGGCCGGAGTCGAGGCGCGGCGGACCGCGGATTCGCCGTGCTGGAAGATGGACGTGGCGATCTGCTCCCACTCCGCCACCTTCGGAAAGGGTTGGACCCGTTCGAGCTGCTCCCGGAAAGCCGGAAAATAGGGATCGTTCGCGAGAGCCGGAGCGGCCCAGGCGCTCCGCCGGGCCGGCAGGTCGCCGGTCCGCTCGAAGAAGCGGACCTGCTCCGCCGGCTGGGAGAGGAATTCGATCAGCTTCCGGGCCGCCGCCTGGTGGCGCGAGGCGCGGAAGATGACGAAGCTCGCGCCGCCGGCCATCGAGACCCCGGTGGGCGCCGAAGCGTCGCGGGCCGGCAGCGGCGCGGTCGCCCATTTTCCCTTCATCTCCGGCGGCAGCCGGCGCTTGAACTCGCCGACGTTCCAGGGCCCGGTGATGTGCATGGCGAAGTCCCCCTGGGCGAACTGCTGGTAGAGGTTGGCGACCTGGGTGTTGCTCACCACCGGCGCCAGGCCACGGTGGAAGATGTCGACATAAAAATTGAAGGCGTCACGGAAGGCCGGCTGCTCGAAGGCGCCGTGGGTGCCTTGAGCGTCCAGGAAGGTCGAGCCGTTCGAGAGCGCCAGCATCTCGATCGGCTCGAATTCATTGGTGGGCATGAGGATGGCGAAGCGGGCCTTATGCTCGCTCTCGATCCGCGTCATGGCGTCCAGCCACTCGCTCCAGGTGCGCGGCGCACGGGGGTAGCCGACCGCGGCCAGAATGTCGCTGCGATAGAAAAGGACCCGGGTGTCGACGTACCAAGGGATGCCGTAGAGCACGCCGTCCACCACGTTCGTGGCCCAGACACCGGGAAAGTCGTCGTGGCCGTCGATCGTTCGCGATCCTTTGGCGAACGCCGTCAGGTCCGCCAGGGCGCGCACGGCGACGAACTCCGGAATCCAGGTGTTCCCCATCTGCGCGACGTCCGGCGTGGCGTCCCCGGCGTAGCCCGTCAGCAGCTTCTCGTGCGCCGCGATCCAGGGGATCTGCTGCAAGCGGACCCGGATGCCGGGGTTCCGCCGCTCGAACTCGGGGATGCGTTCGGCCACCACCTCCCCCTCCTGGCCGAGACCCCAGAGCTCGATCCTCTCGACGCCGGGTTCCTGCTTCTCGAACCATCCGGCGCAGCCGAAGAGGAGCAGTGGAATGAGAAGCCAGCCCGCCCTCACCGGCCCTCCAGCCACCCGCCCGTGAAGCCGGCGCGCTTCAAGCCGCGGACGATGTGCTGATTTTTCCGCATCGTCTTCCACACCAGGCCGCTCCGGTAATTTTCAATCATGGCGACGATCGGCCCCTGATCGATCCCCAGGTAGTCGCCGTCGAACCAGCCCGCCGCTTTGTCGACGTGACCGCTCGTCACTCCCTGGCTCGTCCGGAGGGTCGGGTTGAAGGCGTCGAGGAAGCCGTATTTCGAATAGAGATGATCGCCGTAACGGCGGCGCATCTCGCGGAGGGCAGGGATCGACAGCTCCGGGGCGAAGGCAATCGACGAGATGGCGGCGGTCGGGGCGATCGTGCCGTCGTCGCGCACGTCGCCAGCGGTCGCTCCGCGCGCGGTGTAGCCGTGGAACGCGCGCTCCCGGCCGTCGATCGCGATCGTCGCGTCCATCGGGCCGTCACAGGCGGAGAGGCCCCAGATGTTCTCGCCATAATCGCGGTACTGGCTTGGATTTTCGACCGCGTAGGCGCGCTGGGCGAGCGTCGCGCGGCGGGAGTTCTCGAAGTAATCGCTCCCATGGGCGAGCATCACCTCGTCATGGATACCGCGGAAGTCGATCCAGACGTGCGAGTACTGATGACCGAAGAGCGGCGCGAAGAGGAGGTGCTCCTGGCCGTAGAAGGTCCCCCAGCGGTAGGTCTCCGTGTACTCGCTCCAGGCGCTCGCCGGCACCGGGTGGGTCGGCGAGCCCAAGGCGAGGACGACGACGATCATCGCCTCGTTGTAGCCCTTCCAGTCGTAGGTATGGAAGCCCTCCTCGGGCGTCCAGCCCATGCTGATCGCCGATTTCCGCACCTGCTCCCACGGCCAGTCGACACGCTCGTATAGCTCCTCGGCCGTCTTGCGAATGGCCGACTCGGTGGGATCGGTATGATCGAAATAGGACTGCGCGAAGAGGGCGCCGGCGAGGAGGAGCGAGGTGTCGACCGTCGACAGCTCGACGGCCTTGAAACGCTCGGCCGTCTTCATGTCGAGGAAGTGGTAGAAGAACCCTTTATAGCCGGAGACGCCGCGCGGCTCGGGGCCCTGCTTCATGGCGAGGAGCGAGCGCAGGGTGGCGAGCGTCCGCTCCGCCGCCTCCGCCCGCGGGACGAAGCCGCGCTCGGCGCCGATGCCGTAGGCGGTGAGGCCGAAGCCGACCGCGGCGATGCTCGAAAAGGAGGGCGTCGGGGCGCGGTCGGGGACCAGCAGGGTGTGCGGGTCGGCCAGGTCCCAGAAGTAGTGGAAGCTGCGGCGCTCGACGTCATTCAAAAGCGCCGCATCGGCGTCCGCCGGGCTCGCCGGCACGGCACTGGCAGGCGCCGGACGCCGATGAGCGGGCGGGCCGGCGCAGGCGAGCGCTAGAAAGACGAGGAGGAGCGCGGCGGTTCTCCGTGCCATGTTCCGGCTCCTCCTCACCCGATCAGAAGTTGATCTTCAATCCCACCTGCTCGCGGCGGCCGAGGTTGACGACGCAGGTCGGCTGGCCGAAAGTCGGGTTCCCCTCCGGCGGGATGAAGTTGTTGAGGCAGCCGAAGTTGGCCCAGTTGAAGGCGTTGAAGATCTCGCCGACGATACCGACCGAGACGTTCCCGGCGACCCGGAAATCCTTCTCCAGGCGGAAGTCGATCGAGCGGTCCGCGAAGCCCCAGGTGGTCGGCGGCCGGATGGAACGCTCGAAGGGGTGCGTCCTCTCGCGGTCCGCGAGACCGAACCCTTGAGAGAAGTCGAGGACGTTCGTCGCTTCGCCGGTGCCGAACGAGAGGTTGGCGCCGAAGCGCAGGTCCCAGGGCAGCCCGCCGAAGAGGGCGTTGGCGACGATGCGGTCGCGCTCGGTGCCGGGCACCTCGTGGCGCGGATAGGCGGCGGCGCTCGGATAGTCGAGGCTGAAGAGGTCGTTGCCGTTCTGGGTCGCCTTGGCGTGGGTCCAGGCGAGGTGCGCGGACCAGTTGTTGTTGTAGGGCCGGTCGAGAGTGAGGAAGAGGGCGTTGTAGTCGTATTTCTTGCCCTGCGGGTCGGAGATGATGACGTTGCCGAAGCCCGGGACGAGCGCGGCGCAGCAGAGCCCGCTCGCCGAGAGCCAGGTAAAGCCGTTATAGCCGCGGACGCCGTCGTAGGAGACCGACCCGTTCCACTTGCCGAACGACTGCCGGACCCCGATGTTCCACTGGTTCGAGTAGGGCGGCTTGGTGTTGTTGTTCAAAAGATAGATCTCGGGGCTCGTCGCCCCCGAGGCGACAAGGGCGTTCAAGCCCGCCGCCGAGAGGTACTTCGGGTCCCACTTGATCGTCCCCGGCCGGCCGTCGGTCGAGAACTCGATCCGATAGACGGGAAATTGCAGGCGGTAGCGCTCGTCGAGCGTGGCGTTCAGGAAGAGCCGGTCGTAGTAGCGGCCGGCGCCGCCGAAGACGACGGTATTCCCATTGCCCGCGAGGTCGTAGGAGAAGCCGACGCGCGGCTGGATCTCGTTTTTGTACTGGCTGCGGTTGTTGCCGTTCGAGAAGTAGCTCGGGTCGACCTTGCCGGCCAGAGCCGCCGCGATATTCGCCGGGGTCACGTAGCTCGTGTCGAGCTGGTTCGACTCGTAGTCGTAGCGCAGGCCCAGGTTGACCGTCAGGTGCGAGTTGACGGTCCAGTTGTCCTGGCCGTAGATCCCGTACTCCTGGTTGTTGGCGTTGAGCCGCGGATTGCCGAAGCCGTAGAGCGCCTCGTAGGGCTGGTCGAACGTCCGGCCGTTCGCCGGATCGTTACGGAAGTTGAAGACCGGGTTGGCGTTCTGACTCTTGTTGACGCCGTAGCGCAGCGAGTCGAAGTTGGCGCCGACCTGGATGCTGTGATCGCCTCCCCACTGGGAGACCGTGAAGCTGTAGTCGTCGCGCAGCTCGAGGCGCCGCTGATCGAACTTCTGGGTCGTGGCGCCGCCGCCCAAGCGGATGACGCCTTCGTAGTTGAGCCCGACGAGCTCGGGATGGAGGGGCACCGGGTTGAAGACGTAGTCCTGATAGCTGAGCGTCGCCTGGTTTAAAGCGGTGCTGTTGTTCCACTGGTGACGCAGAGTCCCGCCGTTGACCGAGTTCTTGACGTCGGTCGCCGCCTGGACCGAGTTCAAGGCCCCGCCGCCGATGTCGCGCGTCTCGTGCTCCTGGCGGTAGTTGCCGCTAAAGTCGACGAGCTGGTTCTCCGCCGGCTGCCAGGAGAGCTTGCCGAACCCCAGGTTCGAGCGGAACGGGCTGGGGAAGACGCCGAGATATTGGGCGAACCGGCTGGTGAAGGCACCGTTGCCGATCGTCACCGGCGTCGTCGCGTGCTCGTCGTCCCCCTCGTAGGCGAGGAAGTAGTGGAGCTTGTCCTGGACGATCGGCCCGCCGATCGAGATCCCGGGCTGGCTGCGGTGGTAGTCGGGGTTCGTGGCCAGGGTCGAGAACTGGAAGCTTTTCTGGAGCTTCGACACCCACTGCTTCGGCTGATAGAACCAGAAGGCCTGCCCTTGGATGTTGTTGCCACCCGATTTGGTGACCGCGCTGATGATCGCCGAAGACGCCTTCTCGTATTGGGCGCTGTAGTTCTGGGTGATGACGCGGAACTCCTGGACGGCGTTCTGCGGGAACGGGTTGCCGCGGCTCGAATCCTGTCCGGCCGCGCCACCCATCAGCACGTCGTTCTTGAAGCTCACCCCGTCGATGAAGACGTTGGTCTGCTCGGAGGGCTGGGCGTCGGCGGCGATCGTCTTGCGCAGCGGATCCGAGGAGATCCGGATGCCGGGGGCCTGGGTCGCGAAGTTGAGGAAGTTGCGGTTGTCCTGCGGCAGGTTTTCGATCTGCCGGGTGGTGACGTTGGTCGCCGCCTCCGACGTCCGCGTCTCGACCGCCTGCTCGCCGACGACGGTGATCGCTTCGCTCACCGTCCCCACCTTGAGCACGAAGTTGCGGTCCACGTTCTGGCCGACGAGGACGCGCAGGGTCTCCGAGTAGGAGTCGAACCCTTCGGCCGAGACGACGATCTTGTACTCACCCGGGGTGAGGCCGCCGAGCTGGAAGGCTCCCCCGGCGCCGCTGGTGACGGTCTTCAAGAACCCCGAGGCCGTGCCGGTGGCCTGGATCTGGGCGTTCGGGAGCTCCGTCCCGCCATCGATCGTCACTTTGCCGTGGAGGGTGGCCGTCGTCGTCTGGGCGGCCGCGGAGACCGCCAGAGCGCCGGCGAGCAATACGAACAGAAGGGATTTGAACGTCCGTCTCATGACTCCTCTCCTTTTCTTCGGCCACGCAGCTCCCGGTCGGGTCGCGGGCGGGTCTTCTTCGATGGGTGCGGGCTGCGACACGATCCACGGGCGACGAGCGTCGTCTTGATGCAGTCGCGCCGTGGGGCGGGTGCAAGGGGTTGTTCGATGGCGTCGAACAGGAGGCCGAAGGCGCGGCGGCCGAGGTCGGCGATGTCGACCCGGATCGTCGTCAACGGCGGGGTGACGTAACGGGCGATGGGGATGTCGTCGAAGCCGGCGACCGACATCTCGCCTGGCACGGAGACGCCCGCCGCGGCGAGCGCCGCCAGGGCGCCGACGGCCATCGAGTCGTTGGCCGCGAAGATCGCGGTCGGCCGCGGTTTCGCGAGGAGGAGGTGCTCCGCCGCGGCGCTTCCCGAGTCTTCGGTGAAGTCGCCTTCGAGCTCCAGGGCGGGCGACGTCGGCCGGCCCTCTTCGCCCATGGCGTCGCGGTAGCCGCGCAGCCGTTCGCGGGCGTCGGCGTTCTGGCGCGGGCCTTTGATGAAGGCGATGCGCTCGTGTCCGAGCTCGGCCAGGTGGCGGACCATCGCCTGGGCGCCGCCGTAGTTGTCGATCGTGATCGCGTCCCGCTCGGGGTCGATCGAGTTGAGGAGGACGAGCGGCAGGCCGGGCGGGAGGGAGAGGTGGAGGGCGGCGATCTCCACCTCGGGAGCCATGACGACCAGGCCGTCGACCCGCCCGTGCATGGTTTCGAGGACGTCCAGCATCTCGCCCAGGTCGCTGTGCGATCCGGAGACGAGGATGTGGTATCCCTTGGCGCGAGCGGCGAGATCGACCCCGCGGATGACCTCGGAGAAGAACTCGCCGTGGACGTCCGGCAGGACGACGCCGATCGTCTGGCTGCGCCGGCTGCTGAGCGAGCGGGCGGCGACGTTGGGCACGTAGCGGAGCGCCTTCGCCGCCTCCAGGACCTGCCTCTCGGTCTCCTCGCGGACGACCGCCTTGCCGTTCAGCACCCGCGAGACGGTGGCGACTGACACCCCGGCGCGCAGGGCGACGTCGTGGATCGTCGTCGTCCCAGGGCGGGCGGAGCGGGGCGAGCGGGGCACGCGGGTCCTGCGAGGGAGGCTGGGTGCTTGAGGCTGACCTTGACTCATGCCCATGTAACCGCTTACATTGGCAATGTACTGCAATCCTCCTGGGGTGTCAACGGAGAATCCATGACCGACCTTCGCTTTCCTCCCACCTTCCTCTGGGGGGCCGCCACCTCGGCCTACCAGATCGAGGGCGCCCCTCAAGCCGACGGTGCCGGTCCGAGCATCTGGCAGCGTTTCAGCCACACCCCCGGCCGGATGACGAACGGCGACACCGGCGACGTCGCCTGCGATCACTACCACCGCTATGCCGAGGACGTGGCCCTGATGCGCGACTTAGGTGTAGGCGCCTATCGCTTCAGCCTCTCCTGGAGCCGCATCCTCCCCGAGGGGACGGGGCGGGTCAACGAGGCCGGGCTCGATTTCTACCGCCGCCTGGTCGACGCGCTCCTGGCCGCCGGCATCCGGCCCATGGCCACCCTCTACCACTGGGACCTCCCGGCGGCGCTCGACGACCGCGGCGGCTGGCTCAACCGCGACTCCGCCCACTGGTTCGCCGACTACGCGGCGGTCGCCTACCGCGCGCTCGACGACCGCGTCCTCCTCTGGGCGACGATCAACGAGCCCTGGGTGGTCGCCGACGGCGGCTACCTCCACGGCGCGCTCGCGCCGGGCCACCGCAACCTTTACGAGGCGCCGATCGTCTCCCACAACCTGCTCCGCGCGCACGGCAGCGCGGTCGCGGCCTATCGCGCCCTCGGCAAACACGCGGTGGGGCTCGTCGTCAACCTCGAGCCCAAGTACCCCGCCTCCGAGAGCGCGGAGGACCGGGCCGCCGTCCGCCGGGCCGACGCCTACATGAACCGGCAATATCTGGATCCGGTGTATTTCCGCTCGTATCCCGAGGAGATGAAGGAGATGTTCGGCGACGCCTGGCCGGATTTCCCGGCGGCCGACTTCGAGACGATCGCGGCGCCGATCGACTTCCTGGGTATCAACTACTACACCCGCGGGGTGACCGCGGCCGATCCCAGCGTCCCCGTCGAGCGGGCCATCCGGGTTCGCCAGCCGGGGGCGATCTACACGGAGACGGCCTGGGAGGTCTACCCGCGGGCGCTGACCGATCTCCTCCTCTGGTTCCGCGACCGCTACGGCAAGACGCCGATCTACATCACCGAAAATGGCGCCGCCTTCTACGACCCGCCGACGGCCCTGGACGGCGAGGTCGACGATCCCCTCCGCGTCCACTACCTCCGCGAGCACATCCGCGCCGTCGGCCGGGCCATCGCCCAGGGGGTCGACGTCCGCGGCTACTTCGCCTGGTCGCTCTTGGACAACCTGGAGTGGAGCCACGGCTTCAGCAAGCGTTTCGGCATCGTCCACGTCGACTTTCGAACGCTTGAGAGAACGCCCAAGCGGAGCGCGCGCTTCTATCGCGAGGTGATCGCGAGCAACGGCGGGGCGCTCGTGGGCTGACCGAGGAGGAACCCCTGGTACTCGTCGCAGCCGCGGGCGGCCAGGAGGCGGAGCTGGCCCTCGCTCTCGACCCCCTCGGCGATCACCGCGAGGCCGAGCCCGTGGGCCAGCCCGATGATCGCGGTGACGATGGCGGTGCCCTCCCGGCTGTCCTCCAGGTCGGC
>JAXDLD010000376.1:0-8193 GCA_034666805.1 Acidobacteriota bacterium | reverse complement strand
TTCCGCATCGAGCTGGGGGAGATCGAGGCGGCGCTCCTGCGGCATCCCGGAATTCAGGCCGCGGTCGTCCTGGCGCCGGCCGATGCCCATGGCGAGCGCAAGCTGATCGCCTATGCCGCGGGTCCATCTGAAGAACGACCGTCGGACGCCGACCTGCGCGTCTTCCTCGCCGAGCACCTGCCTGAGTACATGGTGCCGGCCCACCTGGTGCTTCTCGACTCTCTGCCTACGACCCCGGGCGGCAAGGTCGACCGCCGCGCCCTGCCCGACCCCGAGGGCTCGCGGGCGGAGGCGGGCGAGCATGTCGAGCCCCGCACGGCGGCGGAGCGCTTCGTGGCCGGCCTCTGGCGGCAGGTGCTGGGAGTCGAGAGGGTGAGCGCTACGGACGACTTCTTCGCTTTAGGCGGCAACTCGATCAAGGGCGCCATCTTGACCAACCTGCTGCAGGAGAAGCTGGGGGAGTACGTCTACGTCGTAGCGCTTTTCGACGCGCCGACCCTCGCCGCCCTCGCCTGCTACCTGGAGGAGAACTACACCGAGGCCCTGGAGCGGGTGACGGGGGAGAAGGTCTTGAGGTTAGGCGCCGGGGGCGGCCGGGTCGAACCCGCCATGCTCATCACCCTGCGCGAGGTTATCCCACCCCTCGCCCCGAAGCCTGCCGCCGCCGCGAAGAACCGGCGCGCGGTCTTCCTGCTGTCGCCGCCCCGCTCGGGCTCGACCCTGCTGCGGGTCATGCTCGCCGGCAACCCGGCCCTCTTCGCGCCGCCGGAGCTGGAGCTGCTCGGCTTCAACACTCTGGCGGAGCGCAAGGAGGCTCTCTCGGGTCGCTGGGCGCTCTGGCAGGAGGGGACGATCCGGGCACTCATGGAGGTCTACGCCTGCGACGCGGACGAGGCGCGGCGCTACATGGACGAGGCCGAGGCACGCGGCCTCTCCGTGCAGCAGTTCTACGCCCAATTGCAAGAGGCGATCGCCGGCAGCGGCAGCCGGCTGCTGGTCGACAAGACTCCTTCCTATGCCCTCGACCCGGCGACCCTCTCCCGGGCGGAAGAGGACTTCGCGGAGCCGCTCTACGTCCACCTCCTACGCCACCCCTACGGAATGATCCGCTCCTTCGAGAAGGCGAAGTTGGAGCAGGTCTTCTTCCGGC
The DNA here is from genome assembly GCA_034666805.1 of Acidobacteriota bacterium. Classification (GTDB taxonomy): domain Bacteria; phylum Acidobacteriota; class Thermoanaerobaculia; order Multivoradales; family UBA5704; genus DASQPA01. The sequence goes on along the minus strand of JAXDLD010000376.1, from coordinate 7,043 downwards.
CGAGCCACCCGTTCAGCCGGCGCCAGTTGGCCGAGCTGATCTGGGACGTCTCCCAGGAGAACATCCTCGACCTCCTCTCCGGGGTGCCGGCGGAGCGCCAGATCCAGCTCCGCTTCGAGGAGATGCTCCGCGAGCCGGAGCGCGAGATGCGGCGGCTCTGCGAGTTCCTGGGGGTCCCCTTCGATCCCGGCATGCTCGACCCCTACGCCGACAAGGCGAAGCGGATGACCGACGGCATCCACCAGCTCTCGAAGATGGTGGGGGACGTCAAGTTCCACGAGCACAAGGGGATCGAGGCGCGGACGGCGGACAGCTGGCGGCAAGAGATCGCCGAGGACTTCCTGGGCGACGTGACCTGGGACCTGGCGGCCGGGCTCGGCTACACGGAGCGGGCGCAAGAGAGAATCGAGCCGCCGCGGCCCCGCTTCTCGCCCCTCGTGCCCATCCAGCCCAAGGGGACGGAGCTCCCCCTCTACCTGGTCCACCCGGTGGGCGGCAACGTCCTCTGCTACGCCGAGCTGGCCCGCCGGCTGGGCGAGGACCAGCCGGTCTACGGCCTCCAGTCGCTGGGGCTTTCCGGTGGAGTGCCGCAGGAGACGGTCGAGGAGATGGCGGCCTCCTACGTGGCGGCGGTCCAGGCCGCCCAGCCGGCGGGCCCCTACCGCCTGGGCGGCTGGTCGATCGGCGGCGTCATCGCCTATGAGATGGCGCGGCAGCTCCGGGAGGGCGGCCATGAGGTCGAGCTCCTGGCGCTCCTCGACAGCCTCGCCCCGGTCCGCTCGCGGATTTCCGAGGACATGGAAGTCGACGAGATCGACGAGTCCCTGCTCCTGGCCGGGCTTGCCCGCGACCTGGGCGGCCTCGCCGGCCGGCCCTTCGTCCTCGATCCCGCCGAGCTTTCTGGCCTCGACCCCGAGGCGGGTCTCGCCCGGGTGGTCGAACGGGCGCTGGCGGCGGGAGCGCTGCCGGCCGGGCTCGGCGAGGAGCAGATCGGCCGCCTCTGGCGGGTCTTCCGCGCCAACGTGCGGGCGGTGCGGGCCTACGCGGCGGAACCCTACCTGGGGCCCAGCCGGGCGGTGCTCTTCGTCACCGCGGAGAACCCGGAGCGCGGCAGGCTCGGCCGGGCGCTGGGCTGGGAGCGGCTGATGAACGGCCAGCTCGCCGTCCGTCAACTTTCAGGGGATCACTACTCGCTGCTGCGCGGACCGGGCGTCGAGGAGCTGGCCTCCACCCTCACCCAGCCGCCCCCGGCGAGCGAGGCGTAGGCGGCGGCGACCACGGCCGCCGAGGCGAAGGCGTCCTCCGAGCTCCCCTCCGGCTCCCCCCGGCCCTCGACGGCGCGGACGAAGCTCTGGTGCAGGGCGCGGAACGCCTGCGCCCGGTCGTAGCCCGGGGCGAGCGGGGTCCACTCCGCCGCCCCCGGGGTTCTGCAGCGGCAGGCCTTCCAGCCGATCTCCAGGGTCCCGTCCGAGCCATGGAGGGCGAGGTAGGTCTCGCCGCCCGCCGCGTTCCACGACAGGTGGACCCGCGCCAGCACGCCGTCCCCGGCCCGCGCCTCAAGCTCGACGCTCTCGTCGACCGCCAGCCCCTGCGCGCGCGGCCCCTCGACCGCCTGCACCTCGGTGACCGGGCCGAAGAGGAAGCGCAGGAGGTCGGCGGCGTGCGGCCCGTTGTCGGCGAGCACCCCGCCCCCGGAGACCGCGGGGTCGGCATACCAGTTCCCGGCCATGGCGACCTTCTGCGAAAAGGTGATCTCGGCCCCCTCCGGCTCGCCGAGGCTCCCGAGGTCGAGCAGCTTCTTGGCGAGGACGACCCCGGGGACGAAGCGGTACTTGGTGGCGAGGACGAGCAGGCGCCCGGCGCTCCGCGCGGCGTCGACCATCCCCGCCGCCTCCCCCGGGTCGCGGGCGAGCGGCTTCTCGCAGAGGACGTGGACCCCCTCCCCGAGCAGATAGCGGGTGAGGGCCGCGTGGTGGTTCGGCGGCGTGCAGACGATCGCCGCCTCCGGCTTCTCCCGGGCGACGAGCTCCTCGGCGCTCGCGTAGGCGGGGCAGCCGGTGGCGAGCGAGAGGGCCCGGGCCGCCTCCCAGCGGGGATCGGCGACCGCGACCAGCCGGGCCTCGCCGCTCCCCTCCAGGGCGTCGGCATGCACCTGGGCGATCCTCCCGGCGCCCAGCAGGGCGACCCGCAGGGGAGCGCTCATGCGCGGCCCACCCCGTCCCTCTCCCGTCTGGCGTTCATATCCATTCGAAGTCTATCAGCGGAGCTTCCCCGCGAGCCTGCGCGGCCCGAACGGGTCTAGAATGGCGCCCATTCGCCAAGGCTCTCTTTAGGAGAGGTAGAAATGTCCAGGAAGCTCCTCCCGGCCCTCGCCCTGCTCACCCTTCTCGCCCCACCGTCGCGCGCCGCGGAGCCGGTCGACCTCGGCATGGTCACCCGCATCCGCGCCGAGGGGTTCGAGCGCTCCCAGGTGATGGACACCCTCTATCATCTGACCGACGTCCTCGGGCCGCGCCTGACCGCCTCCCCCCAGGCCAAGGCGGCCAGCGAGTGGACCCGCCAGAAGCTCGCGGAGTGGGGGCTCGCCAACGCCCACCTCGAGAGCTATCCCTTCGGCCGCGGCTGGTCGTGGAGCCGGGCGAGCGTCCGCATGGTCGCCCCGCGGGAGGTCCCCCTCGCCGCCCTGCCCAAGGCCTGGACCCCGGGGACCTCGGGTCCCGTCCGCGGCCCCGTGATCAAGGTCAAGCTCGACTCCGAAGAGGACCTGGCGCCCTGGAAAGGCAAGCTCGCGGGCAAGATCCTCCTCTTGGTCGAGACCCCGCGGCCCGACGGCCGGCCGGAACGCTCGGAGAACGACGAGGCGCCCGTCCATCGCTACTCCCAGACCGAGCTCGGCGACCTCGCGAAATTCGAGATCCCGGCCGAGCGGGAGGACTGGCACGTCCGGGGCCTCAAGCGCCACAAGCTGCAGCTGGCCGCCAACGAATTCCTCACCCGGGAGGGCGCGCTCGCCACAGTCTCGGTGAGCGGGCGGGCGAACGGCATCCTGCGGGTGACGGGCGGCGGCTCCTGGGAGCCCGGCGTCAACGTCGGCGTGCCGAGCCTGGTGATGGCGCGCGAGCCGTTCGACAGCCTCCTGCGGCTCGTCGACGACGGCAAGCCCGTCGAGCTCGAGGTCGACGTCGCCGCCCGCTTCCACGACGAGGACCTGAACCTCTACGACACCCTGGCCGAGATTCCCGGCACCGGTACCCAGGGCGAGGTGGTGATGGCGGGGGCCCACCTCGACTCCTGGCACACCGGCACCGGGGCGACCGACAACGCCGTGGGCTGCGCCGTCGTCATGGAGGCGGTCCGCATCTTGAAAGCCCTCGGCGTCAAGCCGCGCCGCACCTTGAGGGTCGCTCTCTGGACCGGGGAGGAGGAGGGCCTCCTGGGGTCGGAGGCCTACGTCAAGGCGCACTTCGCCACCCGCCCGGCGACGACCGATCCGAAGCAGAAGGAGCTTCCCGAGCAGTACCGGGAGGCGACCTGGCCGATCACCCCGCTCCCCGAGCACGCCAAGCTCGTGGCCTACTACAACATCGACAACGGCGGCGGCAAGATCCGCGGCATCTACGCCCAGCAGAACGCCGCCGTGCGCCCCATCTTCGAGGCCTGGCTCGAGCCGCTGCGCGACCTGGGCGCCGACACCGTGACCCTGCGGGACACCAGCAGCACCGACCATATCCCCTTCGATCAGGTGGGCCTGCCCGCCTTCCAGTTCATCCAGGACGAGCTCGACTACTCGAACCGCACCCACCACACCAACCTGGACGTCTACGACCGGGTCTCGCGGCAGGACCTCATGCAGTCCGCGGTCGTCCTCGCCACCTTCCTCTACGAGACCGCCACGCGGCCGGAGCCGCTGCCGAGGAAGCCGCTCCCCACGGCGCCGCCGCCCCGGAAGGAAGGCAAGAAGGGGGAGACGAAGACCGGAGCGCGTTGACGTCGCTCCAAGGAGCACGAGTCATGGCATGGAAAGTCCGCAGACGGCGCGATCCGGCAGGGGCGGCCCCCCCCTTCGAGATCAAGGGCAAGGTCGGGAGGGTCGAGGAGCCCTCCCCGCCGGCGTTCCTCAAGGGGTACGTGCAGGCCAACCGGCCGGTGGTGGTGCAGGGGGTCATGGAATCCTGGCGGGCCCTCTCCGGCTGGTCGTGGCCGTCCCTCGCCGCCTTCCTCGGGGAGCACGCGGGCGAGGTGATCGTCTCGGCCAACGGCCTCTATCCCGATTACATCTCCCAGCCCTCCCCCATGACCAAGGTCGCCATGACCTTCGCCGAGCTGGTGGAGCGCATGCTTCCGGAAGCGGGTGCCGCGCGGCCGCCCATCCTCGCCCCCGGGGAGTCCTACTACATCTACGGCAAGTCCTACCTCTTCGAGGCGTTCCCGGAGCTGCTCGAAGACGTCTCGACGCCGGCCTGCCTGGGCACCACACCGGTCTCGACCACGAGCACCTGGATCAGCTCGGAAGGGTGCGTCACCCCGCTCCACTACGACCTCCCCAATACCCTTCTCTGCCAGGTCCGCGGGTCGAAGCAGGTCTGGCTCTTCGACCCCACCCACTACGACCGCCTCTATATGCGGGGTGCCCGCTTCCCGGGCTTCGACAACTTCGAGCGCCAGAGCCAGGTCGACATCCACCATCCCGACCTCGCGGCCTTCCCGGAGTTCCGGCGCGCCGTCGCCATGGAGGTCACTCTCCGCCAGGGCGAGGCGCTCTTCATCCCCTCGAACTGGTTCCACGAGGTGGAGACCCTGGAGCCCTCGATCTCGGTCGGCTTCACCTTCGCGGGCGGCACGACGACCTCCGAGCTCGCCGTCCTCTCGGATCTCTTCAAGCAGATGGGGGGAGGGGCTCCGGTGTCCGGCATGGACCTCTTCAACCGCGCGGGCGCCAAGGGAGCCGCCACTCCGGGAAGCCCGGGAATAGATCCGGCGCGGATGCAGGAGCTGATGAGCACGCCCGCGGTGCAGCGGATCCTCGCCGACCCCGCGATCCTCCAGAGCCTCATGCGGCTGATGGCCGAGACCGGGGCCGGAGGGGCGTGAAGCTCTTCCGCCGCTCCGCTCCCGCCGCCCCGCTCGCGAGCTACCAGCTCGTGACCCGCGCCGGCTGCCATCTCTGCGACGAGATGGCCGCCGTGCTCGACCAGGTGCTGCCGGAGCTCGGACAGTCGTACACGCCGCTCGACGTCGACGCCTCCCCGGAGCTCGCCGCGCGCTTCGGGGGCGTCGTCCCCGTCCTCCTCCGCGACGGCCTGCCGGTCGCCAAGGTGCGCCTCGACCGCCGGACGCTCGAACGGATCGTCCGGCGGCGGGTGTAGCGATTCTCTAGCTCGACGGCCCCAGGATGGCGAAATGGGCGCCCTGGGGATCGCTCGCCACCGCGAAGCGGCCGACGTTGGGGATGTCCCTGGGCTGGACCCAGACCTTGCCACCGAGCTCCGTTATCTTGGCGGCGCTTTCGTTCGCGCTCTCGACCGAGATGTAGGGGATCCACGCCGAGGGGCCGTGGCTTTCCCCCGGCTTCTGGAGCATCCCGCCGCCGTCCTTCCCGTTGTCGCGCTTCAACAGGTAATAGGTGCCCGCGGGGCCCATGTCCATGGCGGTGACCTCCCAGCCGAAGACCGCGGAGTGGAACTTCCCCTCCCCTTCGGGATCGAGGGCGAGCAGCTCGTGCCAGCAGAAGGTCCCGGCGGGCCACGGCGCGGTGATCCCCTCGCCGGCCCAGGCGACCGGCTTGAAGGGGGAGATCACGGCGCCGTTCGGGTCCATGATCATGGCAAAGGTGCCGACGCCGGGGATGTCGGTCGGCGGGGAGAGGGTCTTCCCGCCGAGCTTCTCGCTGGTCGCCACGGCGGCGGCCACGTCGTCGACCGTGCAGTAGGAGATCCAGTGCGGCGGCGCGCCGTGGCTGGCGTCCAGAGTCATGAAGCCGCCGTGTTCGGTACCCGCGGTATGGATCATCTTGTAGGTCCCCATCGGCCCCATGTCCGCCTCCTTGATGGTCCAGCCAAAGAGGCTGCCGTAGAACTGGATGGCCTGGTCGATGTCGGTCGTCACCAGGTCTCGCCAGACGAACTTGCCCAGCACCGGCTGCTCTTCACTCATGGTCGCTCCTCCTTACGGGGTCATGTCTCGCTTCGACGCTATATCCTATCGCGGGGAAGAGTCGGCCCGGCGCCGCTCAATGGGCCTCCGGAGGGAACGGCTGCACGATCATCTTCGCCAGCCGCCATTTTGAGTCGGCTTCGTGGCGCCAGGAGGCGATGTAACGGCCGTGGTACTCGTTCGCGGGCTTGCCCTTCTCCGCCACCCGCTGGCGATAGGTGCCCCACTGGTAGGCGGCGTTGCCATAGACCTCGATCGCATCCGTCGCCGTCTTCGCCTCCTGGACATCGACCGCGCCGAAGAGCGGCGCCAGGAAGGCGCGGATCGCCTCGCGCCCGTGGAGGGCCGCCATGCCCGGCTCCAGCAGTTCGCCGTCGGCGGTGAAGAGGGCGGCCAGGGCGTCCGGCGGGCCGGTGCGGAGCAGCATGGTGTACCGCTGCATGGCGGCCTCCACCTCGCGCCGGGCGTCGGCCTCGCCGGGAGCAGGCGACGCGGCCAGGCAGGCCGGTGCCGCCATCAGGGCTGCCAGAGCCGCCAGGGCCAGGGCGCCGGCGAGGAACGTCGCGGCGAGCCGGCGGGCTCGCCGTCCTTCGTGGGTCTCCAGGTTTCGCATGGGTCTCCTCCTCTCTCGTCTCACTGCGTCTTGACCGGGGCGACCGGCTGGGCCGGGAGGTGCCGCGGGCGCTCGGCGAAAGCCAGGAAGGCGGCGAAGGCGAAGAGGCGCTTCTCGAGCATGGTTCCTCCTGAACCGGACGCTGCCGGCGCGGACACCCGCCGGCCGGACCCCCGAGGGTCGGATCAGCTTCCTACGCGGGAGGGTGGGGGAGGGTTGCAGGGGCCGGACGCTATTCACCCTGCTAGCATAAAAACATGGCCGTCGCCTCCCAATT
>JAXDLD010000375.1:0-2779 GCA_034666805.1 Acidobacteriota bacterium | reverse complement strand
AGCTCGAGCACCGAGGCGACGACCCCGGCGAGCGCCCCGTCCGGATGGGCGGCGAGCGCCGCGGCGGAGGGGGCCTCGACGAGGCTATCCCCCTGGCGGACCCGGTAGACGGGGTGGGCGGGATCGGTCGGGGAGAGGCGCACCGTCACCGCGAGGTCGATCGCCAGGTTGACCGTGCGAGCGCCCGGATGGAGCAGGCCGAGAGGCCAGATGTCTAAGGTGCCGCCGGCGAGATCGACGCGGCACCAGGCCCGCGCGGTAACCACGGAGATCAACGGCCGGCGGCCACGGCGCCAGGGTCCGAGCTCACACCGCCCGGGACCCGGCCGCGGACCGCGAGCTGAGGCCGGGGCAGGGCCGCCTTCGGGAACGCGCCCGGGACGACACCGGTCGCCAGGCTGGTGCGGACCGCGTCGCGCCAGCCGCGGAAGGAGGCGAGCTGGTACTGCGGAATAGGCTCGTCGCGGACGCCCTTGAGCGACAGCGGGTCGAGCCACTGGTCGTTGTGCTTGACCCGGTAGTCGAGGTGCGGACCGGTGGCGAGACCGGTGGCGCCGGTGTAGGCGATGATGTCCCCCTGCCGGACCCGCGCTCCCGCCCGGATGCCCGATCCGAAGCGGGAGAGGTGGAGGTAGGCCGTCATGTACCCTTCCCCGTGCCGGACCTTGACGACGTTGCCGCCGCCGCCATCCCAGCCCGCCGAGATCACGACGCCGTTGGCGGTGACCTGGACCGGCGTGCCCACCGGGGCGCCGTAGTCGACTCCATAGTGCGGACGGTACTCGTTCAAGACCGGGTGGAAGCGGTGCAGGTTGAAAGACGAGGTGACGTGCGAGTAGGGAAGCGGCGAGCGCAGGAACATCTTGCGGAGCGGCCGACCCTCCTCGTCGTAGTAGACCCCGGCGTCACCGTAGCTGTAGGCCTCGTGATGGCGCCCGTCGGAGCCCTCGTAGACCAAGGCGACGACGTTGCCGACCGAGTAGGCCTGGCCATCCAGCTTGACCTGCTCAAAGAGCACCTGGAACTGATCCCCACGCTTCAAGTCACGGGCGAAGTCGAGATCCCAGCGCAGGACGTCCGCCATCCGGTAGGCCAGCGGAAGGGGGCCACCGGCGGCGCGGATCGAGCCCTCGAAGGAGCCGTCCAACCGGGCGCGGAGGGCGCGCATCTCGACCGTGCGCTCGAACGGCTGCCAGGAGGTCTCCCACCGCCGCTCCCGGCGCTTCATCTGGAAGCGGCCGTTGCCGTCGAGCTTGATCTCCAGGGACGCCAGGCTCGAATCGGGGTTGAAGAAGGCCGAGTAGCGGTTCCCTGTCTTCAGGGCCTTGAGGTTGACGTGCTCGGCGAGCGCGCTGCTCGCCTCGCGGGCCTCGGCGCCGGCCAGGCCCAGCTTCTCGAAGACCTGGGTCGCCGTCTCCCCACGGTGGAGCGTCAGCTCGACCGGGATGCGGGCCTGCCCGAGAAGGGTGCTGGTCGGGGTCGGGAGAGCGGCGCGCGGAGTGAATCGGGGAGTCGAGGCGAGAGGGTAGGGAGACCGGTTGTACGCTTGGAGGTGCCGGGTGCTTACGTTAAGGCCCGCTGCCAGGAGGACCAGCCCGAGCGGAAGGATCGTGCGGAGCAGGTACGGACCGAGTTGTACCCTTGATGGCTGCATCCGTAGCAGACCTCCCCTGGGTTGGTGGCCGATGGATCACATGACGACCTTGTGACTACCCGGCGGATACTTACACAGAGGGAGAGCGAGGCGCAACCGTGGAAACGAGGCGGGGAAGCGCGGCCCCGAGCCGCTAGAAGAATCCGGCGATCACCCGGTCGGGGTCGTCAGGCAGCTTGCCGCGGTAGACGACCTGCCCGTCCTTGACGATCAAGAGGCCCGGCAGGGCCGCGATGGCGTACTTCTTCGAGAAAGCGCCGTCGGAGTCGAGGAAGACGGGAGCGGCGAGGCTCTTGCCGGCGAGGAAGCCCTGGATCGCCGCGGCATCCTCCTGGAAGTTGACAGTCGCCACCCGGGCCTTGCCGCCCCAGCGCTGCGCCAGGGGGTTCACCCGCTCCACGACGTCCCGCGAATGCGGCGACCAGGAGGTCCAGAAGACGAGGATCGACGTCCCCTGCGAGAGCTCCGACTCGGCCAGCTGCTCGCCTTTGAGCCCGCGCAGGCGGATCCCCTGGGCGGCGGCCGGAGCCGCCGTCAAGAGCAGAGCGGCCAGAAGGAGGAACGCCGAGAAAACGGAGAAGACGGACCGGCGAGTGGAACAGGTAGGAAGGAGATTCAAAGGAAGGCTTCCTAGTGCGGGCGCTCGAGGCCGCTCCGATGGGGGAAGCTGATGAGGATGCGGTGCCGCAACCTCTCCGGCGCGGAGCAGCGCAGGCACCGCTCGCGCACGACCAAGAGGAGCTTTCGGGTGTAGTCCATCTGGCGCGTGCAGTCGCCGCAGCGCGAGACGTGGTCCCTGAAAGGGGTCAGGAGATCTTCCTCCATCTCGTTGTCGAAGAACAGAAAAATCACTTCGCCGACCCGTTTACAATCCATCATCCTTCCTCCACGATCCCTGCGAGTCTACCGCGCCGCTCGCACCTGCCCGCGGCCACTCTAATCAACTCGGCGTTCCAAAGGGATATTCCGTAGCGTCCGGTAAGCTGGACGCCGCTTATTTGGTGGAGACGGACTCTCTCCGGCTGCGCATCTTCGCCGGCTCTCCGTCGCGCAGATAGCCGTGCTCGTGGGCGAACTCGAGCATCGCCGCTTCGAGCAGCCGCCGCCCGCGGTAGAGCCGGCTCA
>JAXDLD010000374.1:0-5269 GCA_034666805.1 Acidobacteriota bacterium | reverse complement strand
GGGGTCTCCGCACCCTCCGCCAGCTCTGCTTCGAGAACGTCCACGCCGAGAAGGTGACGGTGCCGCACTGGGATCGGGGGACGATCGCGGGCGAGATCCTCACCCCCTGGCCGCAGCCGGTCGTCCTCACCTCCCTGGGCGGTAGCGTCGGCACAATGGACGCCGGGATCGAGGCCGAGGTCCTGGAGGTCTCCTCTCTCGACGCCATCGACAAGCTCGACCCCGCCCAGGTGAAGGGCAAGATCGTCTTCTACAACGTCAAGATGGAGCGCCGGAAAGACGGCTCCGGCTACCGCGACGCCGTGCCCGTGCGCGGCGCCGGAGCGTCGCGGGCGGCGAAACGCGGGGCGGTCGCGGTCCTCATCCGCTCGATCGCCACCGGCAACGACCGCTTCCCCCACACCGGCGCCATGCGCTACGAGGAGGGAGTGGCGAAGATCCCCGCCGCGGCCCTGGCCGTCCCCGACGCCGACCTCCTGGACGCCGAGGTGGCGAGCGGCAAGCCGGTCCGCTTCCGCCTGCGCTCGACCGCCCGCATGCTGCCGGAGGCCGAGTCGGCCAACGTCATCGGCGAGATCCGCGGCCGGGAGCGGCCGGACGAGGTCGTCCTCCTCGGGGCGCATCTCGACTCCTGGGACCTGGGGACGGGGGGGATCGACGACGGTGCCGGGGTCGGCATCGTGACCGAGGCGGCGCGGCGGATCGGGCAGTTGAAAGAGCGGCCGCGGCGGACGATCCGGGTGATCCTCTTCGCCAACGAGGAGTTCGGGACCTCGGGGGCGCGCGCCTACGCTAAGGAGCACGCGGCGGAGCTGCCCAAGCACGTCTTCGCCGCCGAGTCCGATTTCGGCGCCGGCAAGGTCTTCCGCCTGCGCTCCTCGGTGGTCGCCGAGAGCCTCGGCCTCGTCGCCGACCTGGCCAGGCTCCTGGCGCCGCTAGGGGTCGAGCTGGGAGCCAACGACGCCCAGGGCGGCGCCGACATCTCGCCCCTCGCCTCGGGCCGGGTGCCGATCTTCGACTTGAACCAGGACGGCACCCTCTACTTCGACTGGCACCACACCGCCAACGACACGGCCGACAAGATCGATCCCAAGGAGATCGATCAGAACGTCGCCGCCTGGGCCGCGCTCGCCTACGCCGTGGCCGACATGCCCGGGGACCTCGGGCGGGCGCCGGAGGGGAAGAAGGGGGAGTGAGCTCCTGCCCTCAACCCCGTGACGCTTATCTTATTGCATGTGGCTTACAGCACCGATCTCCTTTGCTCACAGTGGACGGAGGTTTGCGAGACGCCGCTCGTCGATACGTACGCGAGAGGTCGATTAGGGAAGCGGCTCGCCGCGGAGCGCCTCCAGCTCCGAGATGGCTTCGAGATCCTTCGGCCGCCCCGCCGCGCGCTTGACCTCGATGAGCCGGTCCAGGGTCAGGCATTGAAATTCGACCCCGAATGCCGCCACGGGCCGGCTGTCCGGGAGGAGGTCCTCATAGGCTCCTCCTCCTGTGATCTCGCCGAGGAGATCGAGATCTCCAAGGTCTGTGGTGAGAGTAAAGTTCAGGCCTCTGCGGATCGTCTCTTCGTCCCAAAGGAAAGGTAGCCCCGGCGGGGCGCCCCGCAGGTAGGGGGAATGGGATTTGAGGACGTCCGCCAGGCGTCGGATATTTTCCGGGGTCCGGCGATAGACGATGTCGAGATCCTGGGTGAGTCGTGCGGAACCGTGAACAATGCCGGCGAACCCACCCACAAGGATGAACTCGACCTCCGCCTGGCGGAGAATCTTGAGCAGAGGCTCAGCCTCGAACATCCCGGAAGGCCCGGCGCCCAGCTTGGCGCATCTCCTCGGCGAGGCGCTGCAGGCGCATCAGCTTCTCGATCCGTTCTTCCACCGTCAGCTTGAGGTTCTCGCGCAGGAGTGTACGGTCCACGTCCTTCTTGTAGACCTCGATGACCGGATCGGGATCGAGGGTAGCGTTGAGGAGGGGAGAGCGCCGGGTTTCCATGTCCTTCACTCTACCACCGGCCTCACGTCGCCCCGCTTACCGCCCCTTCGCGAAGATCGCCCGCACCGTCTCGATCGTATCGGCCTCGGCGGCGGTCTTGTCTTCGCGATACCCCTTGACCCGGGCGAAGCGGAGGGCCATCCCGGCGGGGTAGTGGGGGCTCTCCTGGACGTCGCTGAAGGCGACCTCGACGACCAGCTCGGGGCGCAGGTGGACGGTCCAGCCGTCGGTGCCGAGCGCGATCTCCTGGAACCTCTTCGTCTGCCAGGCGAGCCGCTCGTCGGTCAGCCCCTTGAAGGTCTTCCCCAGCATCACGAAGCCGCCGTTCTCCGGATCGCGGGCGCCGAGGTGGAGGTTCGAGAGCCAGCCGCTCCGCCGGCCGTGCCCCCACTCCGCGGCGAGGACCACGAGGTCCAGAGTGTGGGCGGGCTTGATCTTCAACCAGGAGAAGCCGCGCCGGCCCGCCTCGTAGGGAGCGTCCGTGGCCTTGGCCATGATCCCCTCGTGGCCGCGGGCGAGGGCGTCGGCGAAGAACTCGTCCGCCTCCTCGGCCGAGCCGGTGATCAGGCGCGGCACGGTGAATCCCGGGGTGGCCTCGGCGAGAGCCGCGAAGCGCTCGCCGGCCGGCCGGTCGAGGACGTCCGTTCCGTCCAGGTGCAGGAGGTCGAAGAAGAACGGGGTCAAGGGCAGCTCCCCGCGCATGCGGGCCACGTCGAGCTTGCGGCCGAAGCGGCGCATGGTCACCTGGAAGGGGAGGGGAGAGGCGTCCGGCCGGAGGGCGATGACCTCGCCGTCCAGGAGGAGCTGCCGCGCCGGCAGAGCCGCTACGGCCTCGACCAGCTCCGGCACCGCCGGGGTGACCTCGTTGCCGCGCCGCGAGTAGACCCGCACCTCGTCCCCCGCCTTGTGCACCTGGACCCGGGCGCCGTCGAGCTTGAGCTCGAAGGCCGCCTCGCCCAGCCGCTCCAGCGCCTCGGAGACGTCCCCGGCCGGGGAGGCGAGCATGGGCTGGAGAGGGCGGAAGAGCTCCAGCCGGAAGCGGACGAGCCCCGGCCGGCCGAGGGTTAAGACCGCCCGGGCGACCTCCGGCAGCTCGCCGGCCAGCATGAACGCCCGCCGCACCTCGTCCGCCGGGACCTCCGCGGCGGCGGCGAGCGCCTCCGCCATGAGCCCGGCGAGCGCCCCCTGGCGCAGCTCGCCGAAGAGCAGGCGCACGAGGAAATCCTGCTCCTCGGCGGTGGCGCGGGAGAGGAGCCCGCCGAGGAGCCGTCCCCGTTCAGCGGTCGAGCCGGAGCCGGTCGTCCCGGCGATTCGCGCGAAGGTGACATCGACCTCCAAGAGGGAGAGCGACGGGGAATCCGCGGCGGTTCCCGGCCGGGCGCCCTGGATGGCCGCGGGTCCGAGCCCGATCCGCCCCTGGCGCAGGTGGCCCGAGAGAAAGGCGACGGCAAAGTCGATCTCCTCGGGCCCGAGCCGCCTCAGGAGATCCGCGAGCGCGCCGGTCTTCTCCGAGCGCGAACGGGTCTCTGTGACGCGGCGGGAGGTGGCGACGAGGTCGGCGAGGTGCATGGAGGTTCCGGGCGTGCCGGGTGTGCAGGCTCTCCGCGGATCAGGGGGCTACGAGGCTCTCGTAATCCGCACGCAGTGCCGCTTCCGCCAATGCATCGAGCTTGCCGGCGTCGGCATCCTGCTCCAACTGGCGATCCCAAACCCTAGCGTCGAATTCCTGATACCACTGGCGGAACTCCGTCAGCTCAGCAGGGGTCAGGCTTGTGATCTCTCGTTCGATGCTCTGCAGTTTGGTCATCCAAAGGCACCTCGGCCTGAAATGTACATCAGAGACGTCGAAGCCGTCGAGCGGGCCCCCCCAGTGCCCCCGGCTTGCCCCCGAGCCCGACTTCGGGCAGGATGCGCACAAAGGGAGGGTAAGCCATGGAGACGATGTCGCGCGGTCTGTCCCGTCGCAGCTTCGCCCGGATCCTCGGAACCGGTCTCGCCACCGCCGCTCTCGCTCCCACCGTAGGAGGGGCCCAGGAGGCCCAGCCGGGCCCGCGTCCCGTCCCGGCTCCGGTGCCGGCCCCGGGGGCGATGCCGGTGGACGACCTCGTCCGGCTCTCCGCCAACGAGAACCCCTACGGGCCATCGCCGGCCGCCTTCGCCGCCATCCAGGGGGCCTTCGGTCGCGCCTGCCGCTATCCGGACGACGAGCTCGAGGCCCTCTCCGAGGAGATCGCGCGGTCGCATGGGGTGAACAGGAACCAGGTGCTCCTGGGCGCCGGCTCGAGCGAGATCCTGAAGCTCGCCGCCGCCGCCTTCACCGCGCCGGGGCGGGCGGTGGTGGTCGCCGAGCCCACCTTCGAGGCGATCCTGCGCTACGCCACGACGGCGGGGGCGGAGACGGTCAAGGTGCCGCTCACCGCCGACCACCGCCACGACCTCACGAAGATGGCGGCCGTCCGCAAGGCGGGCCTCGTCTACGTCTGCAATCCCAACAACCCGACGGCGAGCATCACCCCCAAGGGGGAGGTCCGCGCCTTCCTGAAGGCGCTGCCGCCGACCACCGCGGCGCTGGTCGACGAGGCCTACTTCCACTACGCCGAGAGCCCCGACTACGAGACCGTCCTGCCCTTGATCGCCGAGCACCCCAACCTGATCGTGGCACGCACCTTCTCGAAGATCCACGGCATGGCCGGCCTGCGCTGCGGCTACGCGGTGGCCTTGAAGGAGACGGTCGAGCGGCTGAAGGCGCACCAGGCCTACGACAGCCTGAACCTCATGGTCCTCGTGGCGGCGCGGGCGAGCCTGGGCGACGCCGCCCACCTGGAGCAGAGCCGGCTCAAGAACCGCGACGTCCGCGGCCGGGTCTGCTCGGCGCTCGACGGCATGGGGCTACGCTACATCCCGTCCTCCGCCAACTTCCTGATGATCGACCTGCGCCGAGAGGTCAAGCCGGTGCGGGAGGCCCTCCGCGCGCAGAAGGTCGACGTCGGGCGGGTCTTCCCGTCCATGCCCAACCACCTGCGCGTCACCGTCGGCACGGCGGAGCAGATGGAGCGCTTCCTCGCTGCCTTCAAGCAGGTGATGGCCTGAGGTGAACCACCTCTACGATCCCAACGCCCGGCTCCTGGCGCTGGCGGCCGGCGCCATCCTGCTCGTCCTCGGCCGCCGGCTCTTCTGGCTCTTCGTGGGGATCGTCGGCTTCTTCACCGTCTACCAGCTCTCGCTCGACTCGCTCCACATCCACCCGCCCGGCGTGCGGCTCTTCCTGGCCCTC
>JAXDLD010000373.1:0-9209 GCA_034666805.1 Acidobacteriota bacterium | reverse complement strand
CCACGTAGACGTACTCGCCGAAGCGCTCCTCCAGGAGGTGGATTAAGACCGCGGCCTGGATCGAGGTGCCGCCGAGGGCGAAGAAGTCGTCGTCGACGCCGATCTCCTTCCAACCCAGCACCTCCTGACAGAGGGCGGCGAGAAAGCGCTCCATGGGGGTGGAGGGTTGGGCGCGCTCGCCGGCCGCGGCGCGGTCCAGATCGGGCAGGGCGCGGCGGTCGACCTTGCCGTTGGCGGTCAGGGGGAGCGCGGGGAGCACCACCACCACGGGCGGGACCATGTGCTCGGGGAGCGCGGAGGCGAGGAAACGGCGCAGCTCGATGGGTTCGGGCGGAGCTTCGGGAGCACTGACGTATGCGGCGAGGTGGCGCTCGGCCGCCCCTTCGCCGCGCACGACGACCGCCGCCTGCCGCACCGCCGGATGACGCAGGAGGGCGGCCTCGATTTCGCCCGGCTCGATGCGGTAGCCCCGGACCTTGAGCTGGGCGTCGATCCGGCCGAGAAGCTCGATCTCGCCGTTCGGCAGGAGCCGGGCGAGGTCGCCGGTGCGGTAGAGCCGCTCGCCGGGGCTGGCTGAGGGGTGCGGGACGAAGCGCTCCGCCGTCTTCTCCGGCTGGTTGAGATAGCCGCGGGCGAGGGCGGCGCCGCCCAGGCAGATCTCCCCCGCCACCCCGATCGGCACCGGCTGGAGCCGGGCGTCGAGCAGGTGGGCGGAGACGCCGTCCACTGGGCGGCCGATCGTGGGCTCGTCGGACTCTTCCGGATCGACGGGACTGCTGGTGGCGTAGACCGCCGCCTCGGTCGGCCCATAGTTGTTGAACAGCCGCCGGCCGTGGCCCCAGCGCTCGGCCAGCTCGCGCGGGAAGGCCTCGCCGCCGACCGAGGCGACGAGGCCGGGGAGAGCCTCGGCGGGCAGGGCGGCGAAGTAGGCCGGGGTGACGAAGGCGCGATCGATCCCCAAGTGGGCCAGCCGCTCGGCGAGAAGGGCGGGGCTCTGGCGCTCCTCGTCCCCCACGATGCAGACGGCGGCGCCGCTCGCCAGGGGCACGAAGATCTCGCCGACCGAGACGTCGAAGCCGAGCGGGGTGATCTGCAACATGCGGTTGCCCGGACCGACATTGAGGCGACGCCGGGACTGGGCGACGATGTTGACCGCCCCGCGGTGGGACATGAGCACGCCGGAGGGCTCCCCCGTCGAGCCCGAGGTATAGATCACGAAGGCAAGGGAGTCGGGGCTCTGCCGCAGAGAAGTGAAAGTAGGGTCGCCGTTCCTCCCGGCTTGGATCAGGGGGGAGGCTAGGAGGGGGGCGGCTCCCGCATCCCGCACCTGAAACGCAATCCGCTCCGGCGGATGGGAGGGATCGAGCGGCAGGTAGGCGCCGCCGGCTTTAAGCACGGCGAGGATCGCCACCACCGCCTCGGGCGAGCGCGGCAGTTGGATCCCCACCCGCGACTCCGGCCCGATCCCCTGCTCGCGGAGGTGGCCGGCGAGGCGACGGGCCCGTCCGTAGAGCTCGCCGTAGGTCAGCACCGCGGACCCGGCGAGCACCGCCGGCGCGTCCGGCCTCTCCCTCGCCTGGATTTCGAACAGCTCGTGCAGGCGGATCTCGGGGCAGCCGGCCTGGGCGGTGTCGTTCCACTCGGCGTAGAGCTGGTGGCGCTCGGCCGCGGCGAGCAGGGGGAGGTCGCCGACCGGCCGCGCGGGGTCGCTCACCACCGCGGCGAGGAGCGCCACTCCGTGGTCCAGGAGACGCTCGATCGTCGTCGCGAAGAAGAGGTCGGTGTTGTAGCCGAAGCCCAGCTCGACGCCGTCCGGCCCCTCCTGGACGACGAGGGTGAGGTCGAGCTTGGCCGTGCCGTTGTCGACCGCCAGCACCTCCATCTCCAGGGCGTGGAGACCCGAGGAGGGTGACGCCGAAGCCGGTGTCGTCTCGGCCACGAGCATCACCTGGAAAAGCGGCGTGTGACGGAGGCTCCGCGCCGGCTGCAGCTCTTCCACCAACTTCTCGAAGGGGAGATCCTGATGGGTGTAGGCGCCGAGCGCGGTCTCCCGTACCCGCCGCGCCACCTCCGCGAAGCCGGGATTGCCCGAAAGATCGGTGCGCAGGGCGAGGGTGTTGACGAAGAAGCCGATCAGCCCCTCGGTCTCGCGGCGGGTGCGGTTGGCCACCGGCGAGCCGACGACCAGGTCCTCCTCTCCCGTGTGGCGCAGGAGGAGGACCTTCCAGAAGGCGAGGAGGACCATGAAGGGGGTGGCGTCCAGGCTCCGGCCGAGGCGCGCCAGGGCCTCCCCCAGCTCCGGGGGCAGGCGGCGGAAGCGGCGGGCGCCGGCGAAGGTGTGCACCGGCGGCCGGGACCGGTCGAGCGGCAGGGCGAGGAGACCCGGGGCTCCGGCCAGCCGCTCCCGCCACCAGGCGAGCTCGGCCGCCAGCACCTCCCCCTGCAGCCACTCCCGCTGCCAGGCGGCGTAGTCGGCGTATTGGAGGTGCAGCTCGGGGAGGGGCGACCTCTCGTAGAGGGCCGCCAGCTCGCGCACGAAGACCTCCATGGACCAGGCGTCGGAGACGATGTGGTGCATGGAGACGAGGAGAAGGCGCCGGTCCGGCGCCAGGCGGAGCAGGCGGACCCGGAGGAGGGGACCGCGTTCGAGGTCGAACGGCGCCAGGCCCTCGGCGCGGGCGAGGGCCTCCCCCGCCGCTTCGCCCCGGGGCGCCGGCAGCCCGGCGAGATCGACCACCGCGAGGACCGCCGCCGGCACCGGGGAGACGACCTGGACGGCCCGCGTTCCGCGGAGAACGAAGCGGCCGCGGAGGGCCTCCTGGCGGCGCACCAGCTCGACGAGAGCGCGCCCCAGGGCCGGCTCGTCCAGCGGCCCGGTGAGGCGCAGGGCCTGGTACATGTTGTAGGCCGGGCTCCCGGGTTCGAGCTGGTGGAGGAACCAGAGCCGCTGCTGGGCGAAGGAGAGCGGCGCCTCGGGCTGGTGACGCGCCAGGAGGGGGGGCGCGGCCGGGCCGGTCCTCTCGCGGAGGGCGCGCTCGACGCTCCGCGCCAGCGCCTCGACCGTCGGCCCTTCGAAGAGCGCGCGGAGCGGCAGCTCGACGCCCAACCCCACGCGGAGGCGCGACATCACCTGCGTCGCCAGGAGCGAATGCCCGCCGAGGTCGAAGAAGCTGTCCCGGACGCCCACCCGCTCTAACCCTAAGAGCCCCGCCCAGATCCCAGCGACCAGCGCCTCGACCTCGTTCCGCGGCGGAACGAATTCCGCGCCGGAACCGCCGGAAAGCGCCGGGACCGTCAAGGCGCGGCGGTCGATCTTGCCGGAGGGAGTGAGAGGGAAGCTCTCAACCCCGGCGAATTGGGACGGGATGAAGGCCTCGGGCAGCCGCTGGCGCAGGAAGTCGCGCAGCTCGCCTGGGGTCAGAGAAACATCCGCGGCGGGCAGGTACCAGGCGATCAATCGAAGCGCGCCCTCCGCTCCCGGCTCAGGCAGGGCGGCGACCACCGCCTGGCGGACCCCGGAGTGGCTTTCGAGCGCCGCCTCGACCTCCCCGGGCTCCACCCGCACCCCGCGGATCTTGACCTGGGCGTCCCGCCGGCCCAGGTACTCGATCGCCCCGTCGACGCGGCGGCGCGCCAGGTCGCCCGTCCGGTAGAGGCGCTCTCCATCTCCCCAGGGGTCGGGAACGAAGCGCTCGGCCGTGGCCTCCGGCCGGCCGACGTAGCCGCGGGCGAGGCCGGCGCCGCCGATCGCGATCTCCCCCACGACGCCGATGGGCGCCAGGTTGAGATCGGGATCGAGGAGGTGGACCCGGGTCTTCGCCACCGGCCGGCCGATGGGCGGCAGAAGTGGCCAGACACGCGGGTCACCGGCGAGGGTCCAGGCGGTGGCCACGTGGGTTTCGGTAGGGCCGTAGTGGTTGTGGAGGCGGCGGCCCGCCAGCCAGGCGGCGAGCGGGCCGGTCACCTGGAGGGCCTCGCCGGCGGTGACGACGTCCCGGAGCGCCGCCTCTTGAAGATCCCCGGCAGCCGCGATATCGGCGATATCGGCGGCATCGGCGAGCTGGCGGAGGGCGACGGCGGGGAGGAAGAGGCGCTCCACCTCCTGGGCCGCGAGGAGGGCGAGGAGGGCCTGAGGATCACGGCGGGTCTCCTCGGAGACGAGGACGAGGGTGCCGCCCGCGAGCCAGGTGGAGACGATCT
Source organism: Acidobacteriota bacterium (assembly GCA_034666805.1). Taxonomy (GTDB): domain Bacteria; phylum Acidobacteriota; class Thermoanaerobaculia; order Multivoradales; family UBA5704; genus DASQPA01. Next base: position 5,009 of record JAXDLD010000373.1, on the reverse strand, counting down.
CCTGAAAGGAGACGTCGAAGGAGAGCGAAGCGAACTGGAGGGTGCGGGCGGGGCCGGGAAGGACGCGCTCCTGCCAGTCGAGGAGGTTGGCGAGGGCGGAGCGCGGCATCCCCACCCCCTTGGGCCGGCCGGTCGAGCCGGAGGTGTAGAGGATGTAGGCGAGGTCGTCCCCAGCGGCGGGAACGGAAAGAGACCCCGTCACGGCCAGACTTTCCTGAGTGACGAGCAGAGAGGCGCCCGAGTCGTCGCGCATGAAGCGCAGGCGCTCGGCCGGATAGCGGGGGTCGAGGGGCACGCAGGCGGCGCCGGACCGGAGAACGGCGAGGACCGCCACCGCCAGCTCGGGCGAGCGTTCGAGGCGGATGGCGACCCGCGCTCCCGGGCCGGCACCGAGCCGCCGCAGCCGCCGCGCGAGGCGCCCGGCCCGGGCCGTCAGCTCGCCGTAGGAGAGGGCCCCGCCCTCCCAGGCGGCCGCCGGGCTGTCGGGAACGAGCGCCGCCCGGGCCGCGAGCCGGCTCTCGAGGGGCGCTTCCACGGACGGTGCAGCGGTGTCGTTCCACTCGGCGAAGAGCGCCTGGCGCTCGGGGGCCGAGAGGATCGGCAGCTCGGAGAGGCGCCGGCCGGGGTCCTCCACGGCGCCCGCGAGGAGGACCGCGAGCTGGCCCAGGATGCGGCCGGCGGTCGGCGGGTCGAAGAGCTCGGCCCGGTAGGCGAGCCCGGCCAACAATCCCCCTTGGCCCTCCTGGCTCCCGGTGTCGACGACGGTCAGGTGGAGGTCGAAGAGGGCGGCGTCGCCCTGCTCCGGGAAGGGGAGGACGGCGAGGCCGGGGATGACGAGAGGCGGCCCCGGAACCTCCACGGCGCACATCACCTGGAAGAGCGGCGTATGCGAAAGGCTGCGCTCGGGCTTGATCTCCTCGACCAGCTTGCTGAACGGCAGCTCCTGGTGGGCGAAGGCGCCGATCGCCACCTCCCGGACCCGCGCGAGGAGGTCGCGGAAGGTGGGATCGCCGCCGAGATCGCCGCGCAGCACGAGGGTGTTGCCGAAGTAGCCGATCAGCCCCTCGATCTCGCTCCGGTGGCGGTTGGCGACCGGGGTCCCCACGCTCAAGTCGCTCTGGCCCGTCAAGCGGGCGAGGAGAGCCTGGAACGCCGCCGTGATCCCCATGAAAAGGGTCGCCCCCGAACGGCGGCAGAGCTCCTTGACCACCGCCGCGAGCCCGGCCGGCAGCTCGGCGAGGACGCTGCCGCCGGCCAGGCCCTGGACCGCCGGCCGCGGCCGGTCGGTGGGGAGGGCGAGGACGGGGGGGCTGCCGGCGAGCTGGCGCCGCCAGTAGCCGAGAACCTTCTCCAGCACCTCCCCCTGGAAGACCCGGCGCTGCCAGGCCGCGAAGTCGGCGTACTGGACGGGCAGCTCGGGGAGCGGAGAGGGGAGGCCCTGGGAAAAAGCCGCGTAGAGCGCCGTCAGCTCGCGGACGAAGATGCCGTTCGACCAGCCGTCGGTGGCGATGTGATGGAGGGTCGCGAGGAGGAGGTGCTCCTCCTCCCCCAGGCGGAGGAGCTGGAGCCGGAGGAGCGGACCCTCCCTGAGGTCGAAGGGGCGGTCCACCTCGGCGAGGGCGAGGCGCCGGGCCTCGGCTTCCCGCGCCGCCGCGGGGAGGGAGCCGAGGTCGATCCCCGGGAGCGCGAGCGGCGACGGCGGGGCGACGACCTGGACCGGTCCCCCCTCCCCCGCCGCGTAGGTCGTCCGCAGGGTCTCGTGACGGCGGACGATCTCCCCGAGGGTCCGCGCCAGGAGCCCCGGAGCGAGGCGGCCCCGGAGGCGCAGGGCCGAGGGGACGTTGTAGGCGATGTTCCCGGGCTCGATCTGGTCGATGAGCCAGAGCCGCTCCTGGGCGAAGGAGAGGGGGCCCCGGCGAACGCCCTGGGCATCCCGCGGCAGGGGGAGGATCGGGGTGCGGAGCGGATCGATCCCCTCCTCCGCGAGGAGGAGGGCGAGGAGCTGGCGTTTGCGCTCGTCAAGGACGGTGCTCACGGCGAGAGTGTACTGCTCACGGCGAGAGCCGAAACCCACCCAGGGCGTTGCCCTGGGCTAAGGAACGACGGCCCGTTGGGCCTGGGCGAGAGTCCCTCCCCCCTGGGCGGGGGCCGGTTGGGTCAGGGGGGAGGCCAGGAGGGGGGCGTCCCCGTCACCTCGGAACCTGCCCCGCGAGCCACCGCACCTCCCGCTCCCGCCGCCCATACCCGGTCTCCGCCACCAGATCCCGCGCCAGGGCTAGGTGCCGGCGGGCCTCGGCCTCGTCGCCCTGCCGGCGAGCGAGGCGCGCCCCCTCCAGGTGGGCGTCGCAGAGGAAGAGACGCATCCCGCCGCGCTCGGCGATCTCCACCGCCTCGGCGAGGTCCGCCCCGGCCCCGGCCAGGTCCCCCCGCAGGCGGTGGAAGACGGCCCGGGCCAGGAGGCCACGAGTGAGATAGTCCTCTTGCCCCGCCTTCCGCAGCCCCTCCACGGCGCGGTCCAGGTGCTCCGCGGCCTGGGCGAAGTCCGCCTCGGCCTCTCCGCCGGGAGTCGCCGGGCCGGCGGCGGTCAGGGCCAGGCCGAGATGCGACCGGCCCAGGCTCAGGTGGTCGAGGGCATTAGAGAGGAGCCCAAGGTGCTGGATCGCCCACTCCAGCGTCTGCTCTGCCCGATCCCGCACCTCCCGGCACGCCTGCCGGAGCCGCTGCACCTCCTCCGGGGCCGCGGCGAGGCCCTCCAGAGCGGACCCGCCCTCCGGCTCCCCACGGCTCAGCAGCAGGTCGCAGTATTGATAGCCCTGTAGCGAATACAGCTGGGGATACTTGGGCTGCCACTCCACCTGCAACGCCTCGGCCTCGCGGAAGGCCGCCGCGCTCTCCTCCCACCGGCCCGCCTGGTGCAGGGCATCGGCCCGCGTCGTCCGGCTGCCCATCCGCCAGAACGCGTCGCCGCTGCGGTCGGCCAGAGCGACGCTCTGCTCCCCGAAGTCCACGGCCCGCCCCACCTTCCCCAGGGTCAGGGTCAGCTCGCTGAGGTTGTTCGCGACTCGGGCGGCGTTCGCCCAGTCCTCCTGCGCGATTCGCCTCTCCAACCCGGCCTGCATCGGCGGAACCGCCTCTGCCAGCCGGCCAAGCGCGCGCAGATCGAAGGCGGCCTTGTTGAGGAGGAACGCCTGATTCGCCGCTTCGAGGCGGGCCGAGGGCTGGTCCCAGGGGCGATCGAAGAAGCTCGACAGCGCCGCCAGGTCCGAGCCGAAGGCTCCGAGCTTGTGGATGTTGTAGAACTTGTCCCTCCGCTGGATGCGCCGCCCGTAGACCTCGTCGAACGCCTCCTGCTGCCGCCCCGCCCGGCAGCCGTGGAGCACCGCGGCGTAGAGCGGCTCCATTGCCTCCAGCGTCTCGGGAAGATCCGGCGCCGCCTTCTGGAGGTGCTCGTAGAGCCGGAGGTTCCCCTCCTGCCAGGCCTGGAGCCGCTCCTTCTCCAGCTCCTCCTGGAAATAGACCCGCACCAGGGGATGGGCGTCGAGGACCCCCGGCTGCCGGGGATCGGCCCGCAGGAGGAGGCCGTGCTCCCGCAGGCTCGACACCGCATATTGCCATTCCTCCTCCGAGAGCGGCTTCGCCCTCTGCCACCAGTGCTTCTTCAATAAGGTCAGTCTCGGGATGGCCGGCTCGGCCCGCAAAGCCGCAAGGGCGGAGGCCGCCGCGGGCCGATCGAACAGCCCCAGCAGGCGGAGGACTGCCAGCTCCGGCCCCTCTCCTAGCCAGTGGGCATAGGCCCGGATCACCCTCAGTGCATGCCCCCCCTGCCGCTCGGCCGCCCGGCCAAGATCCGCCTCCTTGCGCCGCCGCACATCACCACCACAGGCTTGGCGTAAGTAGTTGCCCATGAGGGTGAGCGCCAGGGCGTGGTTCCCGAGCTCCACCGAGGCGGCCTGGAGCTCGGAAGGCTTCCCCTCCACCCCCAGCTCTTTCAGCAGCGCCGCCCCCGCCTCGGGACTCAAGGCCTCCAGGTCCACCTGCGGTGCGGTCTGCGGGAACCCCTCCAGATCGGCGATCCGCTCCCGGGTAGTGACGACGGAGAGGCCCGGGTTACCCGCGGCCAGGCTCTTGAGCAGGGCAGCGAGCCCCGGGTCCTTGAGCCGCCCGGCGAGCGGCCCCGGTGGGTGCTGGAGGGGCTCGACGCCGTCAAGGACAAGCAGGGTCTTCTCACGCCGGACCAGCTCGGCCAGGCGCAACCCGCGGTCCCGCGCCGCGCCGGCCGTGGGATCGGGATCGCCGAAGAATTGCAGGGCGTGGTCGAGGAAGCGGTCGGCGGAGGTGACGCGCTCTTCCGTGCCCTGGCTGTAGAAGGACCAGTCGAGCACCCGCCGGGCACCCTTCCAACCGGCTTTGGCCATGCTGTCGATCCACCGTCCCACGAGAGTGGACTTGCCCACCCCACCGAAGGCTACGAAGGTGAGGACATGGACGCCGGGGTCCTCCCAGGCTGCATCGAGCCGGGCGATCTCCGTGTCGCGGCCCACGAAGTGCTTCCCGGGAGTCGGGAGGCGGCCGAGGTCGAGGCGGGGTTGGGCGAAAGGACCGGCTATTGGCGGCGCGGCCGTCAGGAGCTTGTGAAGCTCCCGCGCCAAAGCCGTCAGAGCGTCCTCGATCTCATGATCCGTTCCCGCCGAGAGAGGTCTCCCATCCTTGGGCCGGCACTGGATCGGCGAGAGCCACTTTACCCCCTCCCAAGAACAAGGCCATACGATCAGAGGGATGACCAACAGCCCCTCGGCTGCCCGGCGCTCCAACAGGTAGGGCACCTCTGTGCCGAGGATGAATTCCGAGGTCAGGAAGTCGGCCGAGATGAGCAGCACGGCGGCCACCGCACGGTCCATCGCCCGCTGGATGGCCGGTTGCCAGTCGGCACCCGCGGCGATCCTCCGGTCATCCCAGATCTCGAAGTCTCTCCCCGGTTCGAGGACTCGGAGATGGCGGATCAGGCGGTC
>JAXDLD010000372.1:0-17408 GCA_034666805.1 Acidobacteriota bacterium | reverse complement strand
TCGACCTCCCGTCCGTGCCGCTCGCGACCATCCCCTAGCGTTCCCGCCGAGGGCCGTAGCGTCTCAAAGAGGCTCTCCAGCGTCTCCAACCCGGCCTCCAGCGTTCCTACGAGCGCCCCCTTGTGTTCCAACTGGCATCCCTTGTGTTCCAATCGGCGCTCCAGCGTCTCCAGCCGGACTTCTAGCGTATCCAGCGGTATTTCTTGCGTCTCCAGCTGGACTTCTTGCGTTCCCACGCGGACTTCCCAGCGTTCCAAGTGGACTTTTCGTGTTCCCTCCCGGACTTCCAGCGTTCCAACTTGAAGTCCCAGCGTTCCAATTTCGATTTCCAGCGTTCCCAACCGGCTCCGGGAACACTCCAGAGCCTATTGGAGACAGTCCAATGGTGATTGGGAACGCTGGGGACGTTCCTGGAAACGCTGGGGACGACCGTTGAGACACTACAGACGCTCCTGTAAACGCTAAGGGCAGTCGTAGAGACGCTGGCGAAGAGTCCGGAGAGTTTTCGGGCCGCCGTGGAAACGCTGGGGAAGGTCGTAGAGACGCTATGGAGGTGCCCGGACGCCCTAAAAGTGTGGACGGAGACGCTGGCGTTCCATGGGGAGGCGTTGCAGCCGGGCGGCGAGACGCTCCGGGAGCATGCGGAGACCTTTGCCCGTGACTCCCCGGAACTTCGCGGCGTTCGCTACAATGTCGGGATGCCCCGGCCCTCGGTGTTCGTGAGTTACAGCCACAAGGACGAGAAGTGGAAGAAGCTCCTCCTTCCCCAACTCGAAACGCTGGCCCAGATCGGCCTCCTCGATGTCTGGGAGGACCGGCGCATCGATGCCGGCGACACCTGGTATCCCGAGATCCAGGACGCCATGGAGAAGGCCGGCGCCGCCATCTGCCTGATCTCGGCCAACTACCTTTCTTCTTCCTTCATTCATAAGGAAGAGGTCCCCTTCTTCCTCAAGCAGCGCGAGGAGAAGGATCTGTTGCTTCTTCCCGTCCTGATATCGGCCTGCCCTTGGGAGCGGATTGATTGGCTCAAGCCGATCCAGATGCTCCCGCGGGACGGCAAGCCCGTCGAGGAGCTTTCAGCCGCCAAACGGAACCGGGTCTTCGCAGCGGTCGCGGAGCAGGTTGCTGCGGCCTTCGACAAATCCCGGAGCGCCGATTCGAAGGTTCTACTGGAGATGACCCGCGGGTCGAAGGCGGCCTTCGACGTCCTCGAGGCCGCATTGGACTCCGTGTCTGACGTCGTCCTGGAGTCCGCGCTGCCGTCCCCCGCTCTCGCTGTCGCCCCTCCTCCTCCCCAGCCGGAGAAGATCGACATCACCCGGCTGCCGGTCACTGGCGCCGAGCTCTTCGGTCGCGCCGAGGAGCTGCGCTGGCTGGACGAGCTTTGGGAGAGCGGCAAGGTGAGAATCGCGACCCTCGTCGCCTGGGGCGGGGTCGGCAAGTCGACGCTCGTCAACAAGTGGCTGGAACGCATGGAACGCGATGGCTTCCGCGGCGCACGGAAGGTCTTCGGCTGGACCTTCTACAGCCAGGGTACGGGCGAGCGGGTCTCTTCGGCGGACTTCTTCATCAGCGAGGCCCTGCGCTTTTTCGGTGACCCGGAGCCCGATTTGGGCTCGCCGTGGTCCAAGGGGGAGCGGCTGGCCGAGCTGATCGGCCGCGAAAAGAACCTCCTGGTGCTCGACGGCCTCGAACCGCTGCAGTCTTCCGTCGAAGGAGGCCGGATCCAGGATCTGGGTCTCACCGCACTGCTGACGCGCCTGGCGCAGGACGACGGGCTGTCGGGCCTCTGCGTGATCACCACCCGGGAGCCGGTACCCGACCTGAACGAGTTCCCTGAGATGGCTGCGAGTAAGAACCTGGAGCTGATCTCTCCCGAAGCCGGCCGGGCGCTGCTCCGGGTGCGTGGCGTCCGCGGCTCCGACGCGGAGCTCGAGCAGTTGACCCGCGACTTTGGCGGTCATGCTTTGGCGGTAAACCTGCTGGCCTCCTACCTAAAGACTATCCCGGGTCATCCGGCTTCGGCGGCGGCCGAGATCCCGGACCTGGCTGTAGAGGATCAACGAGGTCGACACCCGAGACGGGTTCTGGAAGCCTTTGCGCAGCGATTCGGTCATGGACCCGAGTTGGAGCTTCTGCTTCTCCTCGGACTCTTCGACCGCCCCGCCGCAGCCGGTGCCCTCATGGCCCTCCGCGCTCTGCCGGCAATTCCTGGCTTGACTGATCACCTAGCCGACCTTTCAGAAGCGAATTGGGTACGCCTCGTGACGAAGCTAAGGGAGGCCCGCCTACTCGCGGAGGAGGACCGCTACGAGCCGGACGCGCTCGATGGCCATCCAATCGTCCGAGAGCATTTCGGCGAAATGCTGTCTAAAGAGAGTCACGAGGCTTGGCAGGAAGGGAACCGCCGGTTGTATGAGTATTACAAGGGCTTTGCCGAGCCCTACCCGGGCACCCCTGAGGGTTTGGCCCCGCTTTTCGCAGCCGTTGCCTACGGCTGTAGGGCTGGTAGATATCAGGAGGCTCTCAAGGAGGTGTACTGGGAACGTATACAGAGAAAGGCCGAATTCTTCTCTGGCAATGGGCTCGGCCTCTGGGGCGCCAACCTTCAGGCTATCGCGTACTTTCTCGATCCGGCTACGCGTCAGCCGATGGCCGTGCTTGATCCTTCGTTCCAGGCCTTTGTTTTAAGCGAGGTGGGCTTTTCGACGCAAGCCCAGGGCCAACTTCAGGTCTCTCTCCAAGCAACAAAGCGTGCAGCAGAAAAGTGGCTCTCTTTGGGTAACAAGGAGACCGCAGCTCAGATGTTCGGTGACAATCTCTCACAGATCTATGAAGTCTTAGGAGATCTACTACAAGCGAAGGCAGCAGCAGAGCAGGGTCTCGGAATGCTTCAAGGGAGTGGCCCTAATCAGGCACAACTCTTCGCAAAGGCTGCACTCGGTAGATTCCTCCACCTGATGGGCGATCAGGACCAGGCAATGGATGCCTTTAGAGAAGCTGAAGGGTTGCAGCACGCTCTTTCGCCTGAGAATCTCTTCTTGTATTCGATGAGCGGCTTCGATTATTGCGAACTGCTCCTCGACCTCGGACACTGGCAGGAGGTCGAGCGCCGTGCGCAGCATACTATCCAGATTGCTCTGCGATTAAAACGCCTACGCGATGTCGCCCTCGACAGCATCTCCCTCGGAAAAGCGCACTTGCTGGCAGCCAAAGCTGATGGCCCCCATCATCTGGCCATCGCAAGAGATCACATGGACGAAAGCCTCGAAGGGTTGCGGCGGGCTGGAGAGCTCGACAAGCTCCCACATGGCCTCCTCGCCCGAGCCGAAGTTGGGCGTGTCCTGGGCGATCTGGCCCACTCCCGCACCGACCTCCAGGAGGTCCTCCGCCTCACAATCCGCTGTGGCATGCGCCTCTACGAAACCGATGCCCACCTCGGTTTCGCCCGGCTCCACCTCGCAGCGGGAGATCGCGACCAGGCCCGCGCCAGCCTCGACCGTGCGAAGCGGATGGTCTCCGATCTGGGCTACCACCGGCGCGACCGCGACGTGGCCGAAATCGAGGCCGCGCTCGCTTCTTCTCCGAGCTGAACGCTTCCTATCGGTAACGAAGCCTTTCCGACCGAGACGAAGCGTTCGTCTCGATAACGAAGGCTTACCGATGGATACGAAGCGTTCGTCTCGGAGATGAAGGCGTACCGAGCGATACGACGCCTTGCCCATGGACACGAAGCGTTCGTCGCCTTCCCCACCGCTTCATCTCGCTCCGTAAGCCTTCATCCCGCCCGCCAAGCGCCTGGCACGGGGATTGTAGGAGCATCACCATGACGACGGGAACCCAGCAGCCCCCGTCACCAACATGCCAACGCACCTCAATACTCACTCAAGCTCGAACACCTCGGAAGGAGAGTGCGCCCATGTCCACCTGGAGGAAGATCTTTCTATGCGCTGACCTGGCGCTGATCGCCAGCATCGTCGGGACCACCGCGCCGGCCGCCGCCCAGACGCCGCGCCGCTTCGCCGGCTACTACATCGAGTGGGGCGTCTACGCTCGCGATTTCCAGCCCTCGGACATCCCCGCCGACTCGCTCACCCATATCAATTACGCCTTCCTCGTGCCCAGCGATCCCGATGGGGACGGCTACTACGACTGCGCGATCAGCGACACCTGGGCCGCGCTCCAGAAGACCATGACCCGCCCGGTGCCGGGCACCACGGGCACCAACAACCTCGGCACCCTGGCCCAACTCCGGCAGCTCCGCACCTATCAACAGAGCCGCGGCAAATCGCTCCGCCTGATCTTCGCGGTCGGCGGCGCGAGCAGCTCCAGCGCCAGCGCGTTCTCCGCCATCGCCGCCGATGCCGCGCACCGCCAGCACTTCGTGACCTCCTGTATCCAGCTCCTGCAGCAGCAGGGCTTCGACGGCCTGGACGTCGACTGGGAGTACCCGGCGACGGCCGCCGACATCACGAACGCGACCGCCCTGATGTCGGCGTTCCGCGGCTCCTTGAACGCGGCCGGCAACGATCCCTACACCGGCGCTCCCTACCTGCTGACCATGGACGTCCCGGCCGGCTGGTACAGCAGCCAGTTCGATCCCGCCGGCATCGCCCCCTCCGTCAATTGGGTCAACGTCATGACCTACGACTTCGCCGGCTGCTGGGGGATGACCAACACCGGTCACAATTCGCCCCTCAAGGGCTCGATCGACGATCCCGACGGCTCGAGCAACGACGGCCAGGACGCGGTCCTCGACTGGATCTCCCGCGGCATGCCGGCGGCCAAGATCAACTTCGGCCTCCCCTACTATGGCAAGGCTTTCCAGGCCCTCTTAAACCTCGGCCCCAACCCCGCCTACCCGGGGCGCTACGCGAGCATCGATCCGGGCCCGAACGGCGACGTCTCCTGCCCGCAGGGGACCTGGGCCGCAGACGGCAGTCTCGACTACTGGGACCTGGTGCAGCGCTATGTCAACGTCAACGGCTACAGCCGGATCTGGGACGCCGAGCAGCGGGTCCCCTTCCTCTACAAGAACCAGGCGAGCTACTGGCTGAGCTACGACGACCCGACGAGCATCGGCGAGAAGGTCGACTGGGCGAAAACGCAGGGCCTGGGCGGAGTGTTCGTCTGGGAGCTCAGCATGGAGCGCGCCAAGGGCACGAACGTGCACCCGCTGACCGACGCGGCGGCGGCGCACTTGAACCCTTGAACAATCGTTTACGGCAAGCTCGGGCAGCTCTTCGCCGCGGCCGTGCCGCGGAGCTCGGGCGGCCATTCGGCGGCCTCAAGGTTTCGGGTCAGGCGCCGGCACGCCTGCTCGATTCGATCGAGCGGCGAAAGCGGCCACACCCGCACCGCCTTGTCCTCGCCGGCAGTGACCAGCCAGCGGCTGTCCGGGCTGAAGGCAAAGTCGTGGACTTCGCCAAAGGCGGGGCCTGGGACTTCACGCTCGGATGCGATGTCCTCAAGGGACAGGTCGCCGCTCCTCATGACGGCCCGCCATTGGCGATCCGGGCTGGTGACGGCGGCAGGTTTATCGATCCGCACCGCTTTCCAGGCGGCCTCCTGCCGGAGGAGATCGATTCGGCCGCCCCGCGGGGCTCCCCCGGAATCTTCCACGTCGCGCATCTCCGGTGATCTCCTGCCGAACATCGGGTTCTTCTTGAGATCCTCGTCCGCGTGGGATTGCCAGGCGGCCCGGCGGCCGGTCGCCGCCTCATAGATGCGCGTCGTCGTCGGCTCGACGAGCCCCAATCCGCGAGCGAGGTAAGGAGCCGTCCAGGTCGCCATCCATTGACCATCCGGGCTGAAGGAGACGCGGGTCAGCTTCTGGCGATACCCGAGAGGGGAGAGCGCCGTCCACGCTCCGGCCCGGAGCCAGGTCAGCTTCTTTCCCCTTGCCACGAGCCAGCGGCCGTCCGCGCTCCAGCCGGCGCTCTCCCCGTCCTCGACCTGCTGTTGAGCGATCACCTTCCAGCTTCGGGTATCGAACACGAGGGCGACCCCGGCCGTCGTGGCGGCCAGCCAGCGGTCGTCCGGGCTGAAAGCGAGGCCCAGGGTCTCGGCAGGAAGATCGAGGCGGACCACCTCGGGCCAGCTCGCCGGCTCGGCCGCGCCCGGGCTTTCGATCGCCCTCGGCACCGCGACGACCCGGACGGCCCGGTCCCCTCCCGCCATCGCCAGCCAACGGCCCGAAGGGCTGAAGGCGACCGCCTGGACCTCCTTCTCGCGTTCGAAACGCACCCATTCGTCGGAGGCGTCCACCGGCCAGAAGCGGACACTTTCACCGCTAGCGGTCACGAGCCGACGCCCGTCGGGTGCGAAGGCGACGGCGCTCACTCTTTCCGCCTCCATCATGCGGCTCCTTTCGCCGCCGCCGGAAATCTTCCACAGGCGCGCCACCCCTTCCGAGTCCACCGCCGCGAGCGCGCTCCCGTCCCCGCTCAAGGCGAGCTCCCGCCGGGCCTCGGGGATGAGGTCCCCCGGGTGCTCCAGGCTCGGCTGGCCTCCCGCTTCCGGAAGCGATATTTTCCACAGCCAGGCTCCCCGGTTGCCGGCCGTGGCCAGCGAGTGCCCGTCGGCGCTCCAGACCGCGCTCCACACCTCACCATCCGCGGTCGCGCTGGCGACCTTCCCGCCTTTCTTCACGTCCAGGATCACGATTTCCCGGACACTGCCCAGAGCCAGCCAACGGCCTTCCGGGCTCAAGGCCACGGTGAGCACATATTCTTTCTTGTCGCTCGTGACCGGAGAGGGCAAAACCTCGCGCCAATCCTCGCTCCCTCTTTCGAAGAGCCTCGCCGCGTGGTCTCCCTGCCCCGTGCTGGCCAGATACCTTCCATCCGCGCTCAGGGTCAGCGAAGTGATCGGATGTTCACTCCCCCGCGGCAGGAGCTTCGAAACCTTTCCCGTCGCCACCTCCAGCACATGGATCTCCCGGTCGACGCCGGCGGCCAGCCACCGCCCATCCTGGCTGTAGGCGAGGGCCCCGACGCGATCCCCCATCGCCTCGACTTTCTCTCGCCGGCCCGAGTTGGGGTCGAGGAGGACCAGGCCTTCGGCGCCGCCGATCGCCAACGAGCGGCCGTCGGGACGGAACGCAAGGGCGTTGACGCTCCCACAGGACGAAGGGAGCGCCGCGGATCGCCGCGGCAGGAGAGCGAGGCCGCGGCGGAGCGCGAGCAACCCCTCGACGGTCCGCCGGTGCTGGAGCGACTCGACGGCCAGGAGCACGCTCTTCGAAAGCTCGGCGGGATAGGCGAGACCCGATTCGGCGGCGAGGAGGCGGGCCTGCGCTTCGCGCGTGCTCGCCTCCGCCTGCCGCTGCTCGCGAAGCGCGCGGTCCGCGTTCTCGCGCGCGATACCCTCCTGGAGCTTCGCCCGCGCCGCATTCACCGCAGCCTGCTGCTCCTGCTTTTTCGCCTCTCGCGTCGCCGCTTGGGCGAGTTGCTCCTGGTGCCACGCCGTTTTCGTCGCCTCTCCCGCCACCTTCGTCTGGTGCCGTAACCCGACCTGCGCGACGGTGGCCGCTTTCACCTCCCGCTGGATCAGGAAGATCGAGACGGCGGCTCCGGCGAGGAAGAGGAGCATCGCGGCGAGGACCTGGCCGCGAATCCGGACGTTCCGCCGGGTATATTTGAACAGCCGGTCGATGCTGTCGGCGACGATGGGCGACGGGACTCCCTTGGCCAGGGCCTCCTTCACCTCGTCGATCCAGACGATCTCCCTCTCCCGCAGAGTGGCCCACGGCGCTGCGCCGAGAGTCCCCTGAAAATCGATCGGGAGGATCGCCCGGCCGGTGCGGGCGAACTCGGCGATCTCGAGCTCGACGTAGCGTGATTTCAAGGCGCGCTCACTCCCCACGACGACCAGGGTGGCGCTCCTGCGGAGGGCGCGCCGCAGGTCTCTGCCCAGGGAGTGACCGACGGGAAGCTCGTCGAAATCGACGAAACAGGAGAAGTCGAGGCTCTTCAGCTGGTCCCGGAGCTTGAACGCATATTCCTTCGCGTCCCCTCGCGCGTAGGAGAGGAAGAGGTCATAGCGGAAGCGGAACCGGAAGAGCCAGCGGAAAAGGGGGTCGGAGATCGCTATCAACTTCGCACCGATCGCCATGTCTCACCCCTTGATCACAGGCGCGAACGGACGCCGGACGTTACCGATCTCCCGGCCCCGCGTGAAACCCGCCCCCCTGGCGAGCCGTATGGGGAGGAGAATTTGAGGAGGCAACGGACATGACATCGACGGCGATCCCCGCGGACGAGGATATCCCGCAACGGTCCCGGCCCACGGGCTGGAAAGCGATCTTCAGGAACGCCCGGGAGCTCCGGGCGGGGTGGAGCCTCCTGCTCTTCGCCCTCATCTACACCGTCCTCTCGGCCGGCGCCACGTTCCTCCTCCAGAAGATCCTGGGGGGCCTCCCGCAGGGGTGGTCGCCCGGGGCCTTCAGCGCCGCCGAGGGGGTGTCGCTCGCCGGGGTACTCGCCGCCCTCGCCGTCCTGGCGGGGATCGAGCGCCGCTCCTTCGCCGCCTATGGCGTCGCCCTCCGGGCCGGCTTCGGGACGCGCTTCGGGGAGGGCTCGCTGTGGGGGATCGGCGCCAGCGCCGCCACCGTTCTCGCCATCGCGACGGCCGGCGGCTACTCGGTCTCCGGGCTCGCTCTCCACGGCGGCGCGCTCGTCCTGAGCGCCCTCCTCTGGACGCTCGCCTTCCTCCTCGTCGGGATCTCCGAGGAGATCCTCTTCCGCAGCTTCCCCCTCTTCACCCTCGCCCGCGGCCTGGGCTTCTGGACCGGAGCGGTCCTCCTCTCGGTCTTCTTCGGCGCCCTCCACTACTACACCAAGCCGATGGAGACCTGGGTGGACGGCGTCTCGGTGGGCCTGATCGGCCTCTTCCTCTGCCTCACCGTGCGGCGGACGGGGGATATCTGGTTCGCGGTGGGCTTCCACTTCACCTTCAACTTCGTCTCCATGGCGGTCTGCGGCAGCCCCAACACCGGCAACGAGGGGCATCCCCTCCCCGGGCACCTCCTGGCCGGCACGTTTCACGGCCCGGCCTGGCTGACCGGCGGACCCATGGGGGCGGAGGCAAGCGCCCTCGTTTTCCCCATCCTCGCCCTGCTCTTCTGCCTCTTCCTTCTCCGCTTTCGTACCGTCCGGTTCCCGGCACCGGAGTAAACTACCCAGGGGCCGGAATGCGGCGGCGGGAAACGGAGTTGAGGAACTGGGAGGGAGCACGATGAAATCGACCCTGGAAGAGCTGGAGACGAGGGACGCGGTCGTGGGCGAAGACCTGGGCGCGCGCTATCGTGCCGTCCGCGGCACGACCGACTGGCTGACCGCTCCCCTCTCGCCGGAGGACGCGACGGTCCAGTCGATGCCCGACGCCAGCCCCGCCAAGTGGCACCTGGCGCACACGAGCTGGTTCTTCGAGACTTTCGTGCTCGCCGAGGCGGTGCCCTTCTACCGCCCCTTCCACCCCGACTTCCGGGCCCTCTTCAACTCCTACTACAACACCCTCGGGGCGCAGTACCCGCGGGCCGAGCGCGGGCTCGTCACCCGGCCGGGGTTGGACGAAGTGCGCGCCTACCGCGCCCACGTCGACCGTCACCTCTTCCCCCTGCTGGATGGCGGGATCGCGCCGGGGCTCGCGGATTTGGTTGAGATCGGCCTCCAGCACGAGCAGCAGCACCAGGAGCTGATCCTCACCGATTTCAAGTACCTGCTCTCCCGAAACCCCCTGCGCCCGGTCTACCGCGAGAGCGCACGCGCGGCTTCGGCGGCAACGGCGGCGGCTCCGCGCCCGCTCGGCTTCCGCCGCTTCGAGGAGGGGATTCAGAAGATCGGCCATGCGGGGCCGGGGTTCGCCTTCGACAACGAGGGTCCCCGCCACCGGGTCTTCCTCGAGGCCTTCGAGATCGCGGACCGGCCGGTGACCTGCGGCGAGTACCTGGCCTTCCTCGCGGACGGCGGCTACGAGCGGCCCGAGCTCTGGCTGTCGGACGGCTGGAACGCGGCGCGCTCGGAAGCCTGGCGGGCGCCCCTGTACTGGAACGATCGGGAAGGGTCTTGGAAGATCCACACTCTAAGCGGCGAGCGGGCGCTCGACCCGGCCGAGCCGGTCTGCCACCTGAGCTTCTACGAGGCCGACGCCTACGCCCGCTGGGCCGGGGCGCGGCTGCCGACCGAGGCGGAGTGGGAGGTGGCGGCCGCCGCTCTGGGGCTCGGCGGGAACTTCCTGGAGAACGGCCTCTTCCACCCCGCCCCCGCGCCCGCTGGCAGCGGCACGGACCTAGTACAGATGTTCGGCATGTTCGGCGATGTATGGGAGTGGACCCAGAGCCCGTACACGCCCTACCCCGGCTACCACCCGCCGGAGGGGGCGCTCGGCGAGTACAACGGCAAGTTCATGTGCAACCAGATCGTCCTCCGCGGCGGCTCCTGCGCCACCCCGAGGTCGCACATCCGGTCGACCTATCGCAACTTCTTCCCCCCCGGCGCGCGCTGGCAGTTCAGCGGCCTGCGCCTGGCGCGGGACGCGCGCTAAGCCGCTTCGCCGCCGCGGGCGCTTTTGAGGATCTCGGCCAGGGCCTCGCGGACGATCTCCAGCCGGTCGCCGCCCGTGGCTTGATCGACCAGGCTCACGTGATCGCGCGCCGCCCGCAGGGTGGAGAGGCGTTGGCGGTAGACGTCGAACCGCTCCAGGGCCTCCTCCCGGCGGCCGTCGAGGGACGGGTCCTCCAGGCGCTCGATCACCCTCGGCAGGTCGCTCAGGCTGTGGCAGACGAGGAGGACGTCGCAGCCCGAGGCGAAAGCCCGGGCGGCGCGGTCGGGCATCTCCCCCCAGGTCGTGAGCGCCTTCATGTCGAGGTCGTCGGAGACCGCGAGGCCGGTGAAGCCGAGCCGTCCGCGCAGGAGGCCGCCCAGGATCTCCGGTGACATCGTGGCCGGGCGCATGGTGGAATCGTAGGCGGGATAGGCGGCGTGCCCGACCATGACCGCGCCGGCGAGCTCGCCCAGAGCCGCGAACGGCTCGATATCGGCCTTGAGCTCGTCTGAGGGGAGGTAGACGACCGAGCCCTGATGGTGGGTGTCCTGCCCGGCCCCGCCTAGACCCGGAAAGTGCTTGATGCACCCTCCGGCCCCCCCCGCGTGGAGGCCGCGCAGGAAGGCCCGGGCGTGCGCGATGACCTGCTTTGGAGTGGCCCCGAAGTAGCGGCCGTCGAGCGCGTTGTCGGTCTCCCCGCGATCCAAGTCGACGACCGGCGCGAAATCCATGTCGAAGTCGAAGAGCCGCAGGGCCTGGGCGATCCAGTGTCCGGCCTGGTAGGCGAGGCTCGCCGGGCGCTGACCAAGGAGAGAAGCCGCCGGCGCCGGCCCCACGATCTCCTTCATCCGGTCGACCCGCCCCCCCTCGGCATCGATACAGAGCACCACCTCGGGCAGCAGCCGCCGGATCTCGCCGGTCAGCTCGGCGAGCTGCTCCAAAGTCTTGAAGTTCCACCCCAGGAGCACCACCCCGCCCGGCTGGTGCTCCGAGAGCAGGGCGGCGGAGGCCTTGTCGAGGTCGGGGCCGGGGACCCCGGCGAAGACCAGCTCGTTGGCGCGCATGGAACTCCTGGTGCGCGGAGCGCTCAAGTCAACTTGAGGCGACCCAGGGACTCGCCGAAGTAGAAGTCGTTTCGTGGAGGGTCGAGAGCGAAGCGAATGCGGTCCAGCAGCCCCGTGTATCCGAGAAAGCTCCCAAACGGCCATTCAGGATCGACGAAGAACCTGCCCTCGATGTCAATCGAGTAACCCTCGTCCGCCAAGAAGGTGATCGGCACGTCTACCAGGTGCCCCCTCCTGACGCCAGCTCTCGTGACGAGCCTCTCCGGATCGCCCGAACCATCCAGAACGCCGATAACACTGGCGATCTCAGGTTCCAGCACCGACCACGCTGCACCCGTATCCAACTGCGCGAGAACGGGGTCAGACCAGTCGGAAACACGAATCTTGACGAACACCTTGGCCGTGGGCTCGCGGAGTTTGCCCGAGAAATCGACGAATCTGGCGCGACCGCCGGTGAAGGCTTCCCCCTTGAGCCGTAGCATGGGCCGTTTAGGGAAGCCGGTGGACCAGGGGCCTGCGGGCTAGGACTCTGGAGCTGGTCTCCTTCAGCAGCTCTTCGAGGGTCAGGGCATCGGCAACCAGCTCGTTTCCTGAAACCGCCACCCAGCGTCCACTATATGTCTGAGCATTCTCCTTCAACCATTGGAATTCCTCGCTCCGATCGACGTCGAGCACGGAGCTTCTCTTCACCTTGGCGGACCGATCTCCCTGCTTGGCGACAGCCTGGCTCATTTCGTTCTCCCGCTCCCCTCGAGCTCTATGGTACCGCGAAGCGCCCCCCTCTCCCTCACCGACCCAGCCGCGACCGCAAGCTATGCAGCAGGTTGAGCGCCGCCAACGGCGTCAGCTGGTCCAAGTCGGCGTCCCTGAGGATCGTCGCCACCACCTGCTCCGGGGGGGCGAAGAGGGTGAGCTGGTCGGGGGCCTCGGGCTCCGGGGCCGGGGACATGCCGCCGATACCGCGGGCGAGGCGCGGCTTGCCGGTCATGTCGTATTCCTGGGCCTCGAGGTTCTGGAGGATCTCCCCCGCCCGCGCGATCACCTCGTCGGGGAGGCCGGCCAGGCGCGCCACGTGGAGGCCGTAGGACTTGTCGGCGCTCCCCGGCACCACCCGGCGGAGGAAGACGATCCGCTCGTCCCACTCCTTGACCGCCATCGTCCGGTTGACCACCCGGGGCAGGAGGGCGGCGAGCTCGGTCAGCTCGTGGTAGTGGGTGGCGAAGAGGGTCTGCGCCCGGTTCCTCTCGTGCAGGTGCTCGACGATCGCCCAGGCGAGGGAGAGGCCGTCGAAGGTCGCCGTCCCCCGGCCCACCTCGTCCAGGATGACGAGGCTCCGCGCGGTCGCGTGGCGCAGGATGTTGGCGGTCTCGATCATCTCGACCATGAAGGTCGACTCGCCGCGGGCCAGGTCGTCCGCGGCCCCCACCCGGGTGAAGATGCGGTCGATCACCCCGAGCCGCGCCGACTCCGCCGGAACGAAGCTCCCCGCCTGGGCCATGAGCGCGATGAGCCCCACCTGGCGCAGGTAGGTCGACTTGCCCCCCATGTTGGGGCCGGTCAATAGGACGATCTGGGCGCGCTCCGGGTCGAGCTCGGCGTCGTTGGGCACGAAGGCGTCGCGGCTCGCCTGCTCGACCACCGGGTGGCGCCCCTCGCGGATGTCGATCCCCTTGCCGATTTCTACGATGGGCCGCACGTAGCGGTTGCGCACCGCCGCCTCGGCGAAGGCCAGGAGGGTGTCGAGCGTGCCGATCTCCACCGCGAGCCGGGAGAGCCCCGCGGCCGCCGCCGCCACCTCCCCCACCAGCTTCCGGAAGAATTCGCGCTCGAGGGCGACCTGGCGCTCCTCGGCGGAGAGGATCTGCTCCTCCAGCTCCTTGATCTCGGGGGTGACGTAGCGCTCGGCGTTGACCAGGGTCTGCTTGCGGATGTAGTTGTCCGGCACCCGCCGCTCGTTGGCCCGCGTGACCTCCAGGTAGTAGCCGAAGACCTTGTTGTAGCGGATCTTGAGCGAGGAGATGCCGGTCCGCTCGCGCTCCCGCGCCTCCAGGGCGAGGATGTGGCGCTTGCTGTCCCGGCAGAGCGAACGGTAGCGGTCGAGGTCGGCGTCGACCCCCGGGGCGATCACCCCGCCCTCGTCGAGCGACGGGGCGGGGGCCTCTTCCAAGGTGCGGAGGAGATACTCGCGGAGCGCGGGGAGGGGGTCGACCGCCGCCAGGCGGGCGAGGAGCGGCGCCGGCGGACCGGCGCCCGCGCTCCCCGCCGCCACCTCGGCGAGCGCCGCCGGGAGCTGGACCAACGTATCGCGGAGCCCAGCGGCCTCGCGGGGAGTGAGGGTGCCCAAGACGGCGCGGCCGAGGAGGCGCTCGGGGTCGCCCATCCGCGACAGGCGCTCGCGCAGGCGCTCCCGGCGCGGGTTGTCGGCGGCGAGCTCGGCCACCGCGACGTGACGCTCGGCGATCGCCGCCGGGTCGCAAAGGGGGCGGTGCAGCCAGTCCCGGAGCATCCGCCCGCCGGGGGCGGTGACGGTGCGGTCGAGGACGGAGAGGAGGGTCCCCCGCTTCCTCCCTTCGCGCTGGGTCTTGAACACCTCCAGGTTGGCGAGGGTGGTGGCGTCCAGGATCAGCCGGTCGCCGGGCTCGCGCAGCACGATCCCCCGGATGTGGTCCAGCGTGCTCTTCTGAGTCGCCTGGGCATAGGCCAGGGCGGCGGCGGCGGCGCGCACCGCCGGCTCCGCCGGATCGAGGCCGAAGCCGCGGAGCGTCGCCGTCCCGAACTGTCGTTCGAGAAGCTCCGCCGAACGCCGGAGGTCGAGGAGGCGGTCGCCGTCAAGCGGGGTTTTGCACGGGCATTCGCGGTCGAGAAAGGCGTGCACGCCCTCGGGGAAATTGTCCCCTGCCATCAGGGCCTCGCGCGGCCGAAGGAGGGCGAGATCCCCCACCGCCTCCTCCTCGCTGGGCCAGCGGCGGACGAAGAAGCTGCCGGTCGAGACGTCGAGGAACGCCCCGGCGCCCCCCTCCCCTTCCCACACCAGGCTCGCCAGGAGGTTCTCCTCCTTGCCGTCCAGGAGCGCCGGATCGGAGATGGTGCCGGGGGTGACGACCCGGGTCACCTCGCGCCGGACGAGCCCCTTGGCCTCCTTCGGGTCCTCCACCTGGTCGCAGATCGCCACCCGGAGGCCGGCTTCGAGGAGCTTCCCCAGGTAGGAGTCGAGCGCGTGATGGGGGATGCCGCACATCGGCGCCTCGTTGTCGGTCCCCTTCTGCCGCGCCGTGAGCTGCACCTCGAGGAGGGGGGCGGCCTGCCGCGCGTCCTCGAAGAACATCTCGTAGAAGTCGCCCATCCGGTACATGAGGAGGGCGTCCGGGTGCTGCGCCTTGATCTCCAGATAATGGCGGAGCATCGGGGTCGTGGCGAAGGAGACGGGGGCCGTGGACATCGGGCCAGAGTATAACCGCGCTCCCGGGTACGGGGAACGCGGCCCGGCATGGGAAGGGAGGAAAAGGAGCGGGGTTCGGGGATCGGAGGGGCGCTCGAACCAGGCGGCTCACCGCTTCCCGAGATCCACCACCAGGTAGTTGGCGTCGCCGTAGAGCGCCTGCGCCCCGGGCGAGTGGGAGATCCGGGCGAGGAGCTGCGGATAGAGGGCCGGGGGGATGGTCACCCAGCGCGCCCCGAACCGTTCGCGGATCGTCCGGGCCGGATCGGGGTCCTGGCCGGAGACGACGTTGACATAGGTGTCGAAGAGCCGCGGGTCCTTCAAGTAGAAGGCGGTGGGGTCTAAGGCCACGAGGGACTGGAGCTGCGGCGCGAAGTAGAAGAGCGGCGCCGAGTCTCCCCACTGGGCCGTGAAGACGCGCTCGCCCGAAGCGCCGTGCTCGCCCAGCCAGGCGGCCATCCCGAGCGGCGCCGAGGCGTCCTGCACGTTGGCCCGGAGCGCGACGAAGGTCCAGAGACTCCCGAGGACGATCAAGATCCCGGCGAGGAGCCGCTCCCAGCCCGGGAAAGGCGACGGCAGCTTCCGGGCCTGCCACTCCCGCGCCACGAGAGCCAGGCCGAAGAGCGCGAGCGGCGCCCCGAGCTCGAAGAAGCGGCGGATGGCGAAGCTCCCGGCGAAGAGGAAGGCGAGCGAGGTGAGCCCCACAGTGAGGGTCGCCCGGGTGCGCACCTGAGGTCTGAAGAGGAGCGCGAGCGCTAAGAGCACCGGGGCGAGGAACGCCGGCCACTGCTCCAGGAGGAGCGCCAGGCCCGGCGGCGCGAGCTCCGTCCCGAGCTGCGAATGCAAGGCCGCGTCCCCCGCCGCCGTGGCCTGGAAGGGGATGACGAAGTTGGTGATGGCGAAGAGCCGGAAGTTCTCCGGCAGGTCCGGATTCAGGAGCTGCCCCAGGAGCCACCCCCCCGCCGCCGCGGCGACCGGCTGCCAGGGCAGGCGAGGAATGCCCGGCTCGACAGGGTCGTCAGAAACCGCGAGCCCGGAGAGCGACCAGAGGAGCGCCAGGGGGATGGCGATCCAGGCTCCGGCATGGGTGAGGGAGAAGAGGGTGGCGACGACGAAGAGCGCCTTCCATCGCCGGGCGACCAGGAGCGCCGCCACGAGCACGGTGAAGCCGATCAGCCAGACGTGCGGCCGGCACATCTCCATCCGCTGGGCGAAGAGCGTACCCAGCCCGCATAAACCCAGCACGAACCACCAGGGGCGCGGCGCGCGCACGACCCAGAGCGCCGCCGCGAACGAACCTACTAAGAAGATCTGCCCCAGGAGAACACCGAGGAGCCCGGCGGTCTCCAAAGAGAGCCGGGCGAAGGGCAGGAGCAGGAGATGGAAGAGCGGCCCGCCGTCCGCGAAATGGTCGTAGGTGATCGAGAACGGCGTCCAGCGGAACGAGGCGATCCGGAGGCCTGAGGTGAGCATCTCCCGGGCGAGGCCCAGGTGGTAGTACTCGTCGTACGACCAGGGCTGGGAATGCCCCAGCCGCAGCCCGAAGAAGAGGAGAACGACGGCGACGCCGGCGAGGAGGAGCTCGACCGCGGGCGGAACCCGCCCCGGCGCCTCGACCGCGGCGGGCGGCGGTTCGACAGACTTCCGGGCCCGGCGATCCTTCTTGGCGCGGGCGAAGTGGGCCAGGGGGAGGGCGGGGGTGTCGAGCATGGGCGGGAGTGTATATGGAGGAGGGGATCGCCCGGCTAGCCCGGCGCCGTCGCCCGCTCGAGCTCCGCGAGATACGTCAGCGCCTCTTCCGTCGTCGTCCCGCACATCTCGGCGCTCGGCCGGAGCCGGACGCAGACCTCCGGGCGGTCCGGCATCCCGAACAGGAGGCAGCGGTTGTCGCCGGTCAACTGGACACAGCGCACCCCGGCGGCCTTCCCATCCAGCATGCCGGGGATGGGCGAAGAGATGGAGAGGGCGATGCAGCAGGCACCGCAGCCGGCGCGGCAATCCATTCAGGTCCCCCTCGCCTCGGCCACTGCTTTTTGGATGCGCTCCTGGACGAAGGCCTTGTCCTCCTCGCTCTTGTAGGGCGCGCGCTTCCAGAGCAGCTTGGTCGAGAAGAGCCCGTCCTTCGGGAAGCGGGGGACGACGTGGACATGCAGGTGGGGGACGCTCTGGCTGACCTTGGTGTTGATCGCCGTGAAGGAGCCGGCCGCGCCGAGGCCCGCTTCGAGGGCGCGGGCGAGGAGGCGGACGTCGGCGAGCACGGGAGCGAGGAGCGGGTCCGGGAGGTCGAGGAGGGTGTCGAGGTGCCGGCGCGGTACGAGCAGGCAGTGGCCGGGGACGAGCGGGCGATGGTCGAGGAA
>JAXDLD010000371.1:0-9734 GCA_034666805.1 Acidobacteriota bacterium | reverse complement strand
ATGCCGGAGGAGGCGGTGATGGTGATCTTCTGCTCCTTGCCGGTCCCCAGGTCCTTCGCCGAGACGCCGACGATGCCGTTGGCGTCGATGTCGAAGGTGACCTCGATCTGCGGCACGCCACGCGGCGCGGCCGGGATGCCCACCAGGTGGAACTTGCCGAGCGTACGGTTGTCCCGCGCCATCTCGCGCTCGCCCTGGAGAACGTGGACCTCGACCGAGGTCTGGCTGTCCGCCGCGGTCGAGAAGATCTCGCTCTTGCGGGTCGGGATCGTCGTGTTGCGCTCGATCAGCTTGGTCGAGACGCCGCCCAGGGTCTCGATGCCCAGCGACAGCGGGGTGACGTCCAGGAGCAGCATGTCCTTGACGTCGCCGCGCAGCACGCCGCCCTGAATGGCGGCGCCGATGGCGACGACCTCGTCCGGGTTGACGCCCTTGTGCGGCTCCTTGCCGAAGAGATCCTTGACCAGCTTCTGGATGGCCGGCATCCGGGTCTGGCCACCGACGAGCACGACCTCGTCGATCTGCTTGGCGTCCACTCCCGAGTCCTTGATCGCCTGGCGGCAGGGCGCGATCGAGCGCTGGATCAGGTCGTCGACGATCTGCTCCAGCTTCGGCCGGCTGAGCCGCAGGTTGAGATGCTTGGGACCCGAGGCGTCGGCGGTGATGAAGGGCAGGTTGATCTCGGTCTCCTGCACGGAGGAGAGCTCGATCTTCGCCTTCTCCGCCGCTTCCTTCAGGCGCTGCATGGCCATGGGGTCGTTGCCGAGGTCGATCCCCTGGTCCTTCTTGAACTCCTCGAGCAGCCACTCCATGATGCGCTGGTCGATGTTGTCGCCGCCCAGGTGGGTGTCGCCGTTGGTCGCCTTGACCTCGACGACACCCTCGCCCACCTCGAGGATCGAGATGTCGAAGGTGCCGCCGCCGAAGTCGTAGACGGCGATCGTCTGGTCCTTCTTCTTGTCGAGGCCGTAGGCCAGGGCGGCCGCGGTCGGCTCGTTGACCAGCCGCTCGACGGTCAGGCCGGCGATGCGGCCGGCGTCCTTGGTGGCCTGGCGCTGGGAGTCGTTGAAGTAGGCCGGCACGGTGATGACCGCGCGCTCGACCTTCTCGCCCAGGTAGTCTTCGGCCGCCTGCTTCAACTTGCCGAGGATCATGGCCGAGATCTCGGGCGGCGAGTACTTCTTGCCCTCGACCGAGACCCGAACGTCGCCGTTGTCGGCCCGCTCGACGGTGTACGGCACCATCTTCATCTCCTCGTTCACCTCGTTGTACTTGCGCCCCATGAAGCGCTTGATCGAGAAGACGGTGTTCTTGGGATTGGTGACCGCCTGACGCTTGGCGACCTGCCCGACCAGCCGCTCACCCGTCTTGGTGAAGGCGACGACCGACGGCGTGGTGCGGTTGCCTTCGGCGTTGGGAATCACCTTCGCCTCGCTGCCTTCCATGACAGCCACCACGCTGTTGGTGGTTCCCAGGTCGATTCCGATGATCTTGCTCAAGGTTCTCCTCCTTGGTGGGATTCATGCGGCAGGCCGAGCCCGCCGTGCACGAATCGAATCTTAAAATTTTAGTGGCGCGCTGTCAATCTTGCGTCACACCAGGATTGACAAGATTGGACTGAGATTTATTCCAAGGGGACCTAATCCAGCAGAACGAGGGGAGCCTGGGCATCGGGGGAGAGGGAGATGAAGTCGGAGTCGAGCAGGAAGTTGCCGGTCACGGCATCGGTCGTCTCGGCACCGGGGATCGGCGTCCCCTTGGCGTCGACCGGCTGGACCTTGTAGCTCTCCTCCCGGAGGGAGTAGCGCAACTCGTGGCCCTGGGAGTCGCGAAGGTCGTTCCCGGCCAGGAGGTTGAGCTGCTGGAGCTGCGCGAGCCTCTCGGGAAAGCGGGCCTCCAAGAGGAAGAAGGTCTTGGCCGCGCGGTCGATCTTCAGGTACTGGGCCGAGCGCTGCTCCTGGGCGAGGCCCTGCCGCTGGCCCTCCTCCCAGGGGAAGGGGAAGAGGACGAGGCCGGGCTCGGTGAGCAGGGCGACGACCAAGAGGATGGCCGGGACCAGGGCGGCGATCCGGGCGACCGCGCGGAAGGAGAGCGGCACCGCGAGCTGCTCGACCTTCATCTTGCGGAAGGCCGCGGGGGCGGCCGGCTCGGCGGCCGGAACGGACGGCGGCGGGACCGGGGAGAGCGGCACGGCCGGGCGCCGGATGGGTACCGGCTCCGCCACACGGGCGGCCGGCAGCGGCGGAACCGCCGGGCTGGCTGGGGCCGTGCGGGGGGCGGCGGGCGGGACCGCCGGCTTCGGGATCGGCTCGGGCCGCGGCACCGCCCGCAAGGGGGGCGGAGCGACGGGCCGGGCTGGATGGGGAGCCGGGGCCGCCTCGGCGGCTGGTCTGGCGCTGGCGTTCCCGGCGTTCAGGAGGAGCTCCTCGACCGTGATGGGGACGAAGGCCTCCTCGTAGGAGACCTCCTCGCCGCTGTAGAACTTGAAGTCCCCCTGGTCCCAGCGCAGGAGCTGCTCGATCAGGCTGTAGGTCTGCAGGCGCAGAGCGGCGAGGAGCCGCTGGCGCGTCACGTAGCGCCGCTCGACCAGGAAGTCGATGAGCCTGCCGCCGGCCGACGGGTGCTCGGCCATGGCCCGGGCGAGCTCCTGCTGGGTCAGCATCCCCTCGGCGACGAGCACCCGGGTCAACCCCTCCTCCATGGTCTGGTTCAAGGCGTCGGCGGCGACGATCCGGCCGGCGAGGAAGGAGATGGCGACGATGTCGTTCTGACCCTGGACGGTCAGGATGCCGGTCTTCTGCTGCTGCGAGATGAGCTGCAGGATCTCGGGGAGCTGGAAGAGGTCTAGAGTGCCTTCGACTGCCATGGCGGCCTCGCCGATCTCGCGATCTTTCAGACCTGGTGAGTGAGCTCCCACCGGAGACGGGCTCCGAAGTAGAGGAGCAGACCGAGGACGGCGAACGTCCACAGGATCGCGTTTCCCGGATCATACCCCCAAGGGATGCGATATCCGATATCGCCGGAGAGGGGGAGCATGAGGAGACCGGTCGGCAGGAGGAGCGCGAGGAGCGTCCGTCCCCCCTCCCCGGCCTCCGACGCCGCCACGCCCGGCAGCAGGATGCGGCGCCAGCGGTCGAAGGGAGAGGCGCCCAGGCGGACGTCGAGCGGCGGCTCGGTGTAGCCGAAGCGCCGGCGGCCCAGGTGGAGGCCGACGGCGACCAGGACCAGGCCCAAGGCGGAGACGGCCGAGACCCCGCGCCTCAGGACCTCGACCCGCGACCCGCCGGTCTCCCTCCCGCGGAAGCTCTGCGTGAGCTGGGCGCGGATCTCCGAGGCCCGGGCGAGCCCGCCGTCCGAGGCCACCACCCGCTGCTGGTCGGGATGCTTGAGCCAGGCGTCGACCCGCGAGGCGTCCAGGGCGCGCGCCTGACCGAGGGCGCGCTTGCTCTCGTCGAAGAGATAGGACTCGGAGTAGGACTGGGAGAGGTTGAACTGGGCGGCGACGTTCGCCGGGTCGGCGGCTGTGGCCTTCTGGAAGTACTGGATGGCGTTGCCGTAGTCGCCCTTGAAGAAGAAGTAGTCGCCGACGTCCAGGAGGGCCGCGGTGTTGGCCGGCTCCTTCTCGATCACCTGCCGGTAGAGCGAACGCGCGAGGTCCCACTGGTTGAGCGAGCGGTGGAAGTCGCCCAGGAGCTGGCGGACGGCCGTGCTCTCCGGCAGGAGCGAACGGAGGACCCCGAGGTCGGTGAAGAGGCTGCCGTAGAGGCGTCTCTCGGACAGGTTCTCCATCGCGAGGACGGGAGGCGACAGCTCGAGCGAGAGCTGGCGCCGCTGCGCCGCGACGAGGAGGGGGGCGAAGCCGAGAACCAGCCAGAGGGAGACGAGCACGACCCGCTCGGAGGTCGAGGCGTACCCCCAGAGGAGGACCGACCAGTAGAGCAGGAGCCAGAGCGGACCGTACGGCACCAGGGCGAGCGGCCAGAGGAGGAGCGCCGCCGCCGCGACCAGGCCGGCGCTCCCCGGCAGGCGGCGGGCGATCATATTGGTGATGTCGCGGTAGAGCGCGCCCCCCTTGGTCGCCATCTGCACGGCCGTGAAGAGGCCGCCGGTCAGGAGCAGCACGGAAAGAGCCCAGAGGAGGAGGCTCTGCCCCCACAGATAGCGCTCCAGGGGGAGCCAGAGGAGCCGCTGGTACCCGGCCAGCATATGGAACCCGGCGGCCAGGTAGCTCCCCTCGATCCCTGCCACGCGGGAGGCCGCGAAGGCCGCCTCGGGGCGGCCGGGGTCGAGCCGCTCGGCCGCCTCCAGGGCCCAGTGGGCGCGCGGGAAGTCCCTCTGGTGGGCCGCCTTCTCCGCCTGGACGAGGGCTCCCAGGGAGAGATCGGGGAGGCTCCGCATCCCGAGCTGGCGGACGGTGGCGAGCAGGTTCTCGACGATCTTCCCCGCGCTCTCCCGGTTGCTGGCGCCGATCCACTGCAGCCACTGCTCCTGGATCTGCTGCAAAGCCTGCTGCACCGGGGTCGACAGCTCGATCCCGGTCTGGCGCGGCGACGAGACCGCCGCCGGCCTCTCGCCCTGCCCGAGGGCGGGCAGGGCCGAGCAGCAGGCGAGCGCGAGCCAGGCGGCGACGAGCCGGACCGGAAGCCGGTTACCCCCGTTTTTGCACATAGCGGACCCGTAGACGATACAACAGGTCCTCCAGAAATGCAGACTCCTGAGGCGTCAGGTTCCCCGCCGTCTTCTGGCGGAGGACGTCCAGGAGGTCGAGGTGCATCCGAGCCATCTCCAGGTTTTCGGCCGGCTGCCCGTCTTCGAGCTCCAGGTCGCCGAGGTAGAGGGCCACCGGCTCGGCCAGGATCGCGGCCAGGTCGTAGAAGGTGGGAGCCCCCAGTTCCGGCGGGCTGCCGGGGATCTCGAGGGCCGGCCCGGCCGGGCCGCGAGGGCCGGCCCCTCCGCGCGGCTCCTGCCACGGCTCGGAAGCCCTCCTCGCCCCCGGGCCTTCGGGACGCTCCGAGCGGGCAGGAGGAGGGAGCGCCGGGATCGGAGGTGGAGGGGCTTCCGGCGCCGCCTGGCCTGGCGCGGGCTCAGCATCCGGAGCCGTGGTCGATTTTTCGTCCAGGAAGCGATACTCTTCCCGCAGCTCGCCGTCGGGCGTGAAAATTCTCTTGTCGGTGACCTTGATCTCCCTGTCGCTCACCTCTTTATGTACTCCTTTCCGATTGCGGGCCGTTGAAAAATCGTAGCAAGCGCCCTTCCCCGAGAGCAAGCGGAACCTCTTCCGAGGCCCCGCCGAAACCTCCGGTCCCGCCCTCCACTCCGCCCGACCTCCAGAAGCTGGTCGACCTCGTGGCCCGCCTGCGCGCTCCGGACGGCTGCCCCTGGGACCGCGAGCAGGCGGTCGCGGACGTCCGCGCCTACCTCCTCGAGGAGGCGCACGAGGTCGCCGGGGCCATCGACTCCGGGGACTGGGGCGAGCTCGCCGAGGAGCTGGGGGACCTCCTCTTCCAGGTCGCCTTCCTCGGCCGGCTGGGCGAGGAGGCCGGCGCCTTCCGGCTGGCCGAGGTGGTCGACGGCGTGTATCAGAAGATGGTCGAGCGCCACCCCCACGTCTTTCAGGTACAAGCGGGAACCGAGATCCTCACGGACGCCGAGTCCGTACGCCAGGCCTGGGAGCGGCGCAAGCTCCGGCAGAATCCCGGCAAGAGCTCGCTCCTCGAGGGGGTCCAGGCCTCCCTCCCCGCCCTCCTCGCCGCCTACCGGCTGACCCAGAAGGCCTCGGGGGTGGGCTTCGACTGGCCCGACGCGGCTACCGTCCTCGCCAAGGTCGAGGAGGAGACGGCCGAGCTCAAGGAGGCCCTCGCCGCTCCCGCCGGACCGCCCGCCAATAAAGATGCCGTGCGCGAGGAGCTGGGCGACCTCCTCTTCACCCTCGCCAACCTGGCGAGGAAGCTCGACCTCGACCCCGAGGCCGCCCTGGCCGCCGCCAACCTGAAGTTCCGCCGCCGCTTTAAGGCCGTGGAGTCGGGCCTCGCCGAGCGCGGCAAGAGCCCCGCCGAGGCCACGCTCGCGGAGATGGACGAGCTGTGGGAGAAGGCGAAGCTCATTCCACAATCGTGACCCCCGCCGCCTCGGCGGCCGCCTGGGCGCGCTCCAGCCCGACTCCCACGAAGAGGGGGAGAGGGGCCTCCGCCACCTCCAGGTCCCGCCGATCGACGCGGTCGCCAAAGAGCACCAGGGCGCGCGAGGTGTCGTGCTGCCGCGAAACCCAGGTAAGGCCATGGAGCCGCCGGTTGACGCGATGGAGCGCCCGGGCCCAGCGGGCGGTGCTCTCGTAGGTGTCCGCTTCGGAGTCGATCAGAACGCTCCGGTCGAGCCCCAGGCGCCGCAAACCGTGCCCATGGAGCTGCACGAGGACGAGGTCCCGTCTGGACCGGAGGGCCGAGACGACCAAGGGGCGCAGGGAAGAGTGGAGGACGAACCGGGAGCGACCGCCGATCGCTACCCCGTGAAAGACGGTCTCGGAGAGGACCCCGTCGAAGGTATCCGCGGCGTAGAGCACGGGGACCGTGTAGCCGGAGCGGTCTTTGAAGGGATGGAACCTGCCGCTGCCCAGGCCCGGGTTGAACTCGGTAGCGCCGAAACGCACGTTGTGGCAACGCAGCATCGGCTTCCCGGCCTCCCAGGTCTCGAGCAGCGGATCGAGGATTTCCGGCGGCGCGGGAAGCTCGGGCAGGACCGCCTCAGAAGACAAGCTCGGCGGCCTCGCGGCTCGCCGCCTCGGCGACCGCCTGGGGGTCGCGCTCGAGGAGATCGACCGGCCGCCGTCCGCCGAGCCAGCCGGTCTCGGAGACGAACCAGAGGGCGAGCTCCCACTCGCTGCCGCGGTGTCCCAGGCGGGCGATGACCTCCGCGATGACCGGCCGGGGCCGGCCGGCGGCGTCGAGCTGGAACCCCGGGAAGACGGTCGCGCCGTGATGCTGGACGGAGAAGAGCCGCCCCTCCTGTTTCCAACGGTTGGCGAGCGCCGCCCGGTTCTTCGCCTGCGAGCCCGCCAGCTCCGCCACGCCGGTGCTGCTCAGAACGCCGAACTCCTGGAGCATGGCCTCGCGCGCCTCGGCGTTGCGGCGCGCCTGCAGCACCGCCACCGGGCTGGGGACCTCGACGCGAGGCACCATCGCCTCGATCAAGGCTTCCACTCGCTCTTTGCGCTCTACGGAGGCTTTGAGGAGGAGACGGGCGAGCGCCTGGACCTCGGCCTCCGCTACGCCCTCCCAGCCATCGCCGTAAGCGAACTGGGCTTCCCTGACCTCGCCCGCTCCCTTGAAATCTCCTTCCATGCCTCACCTCCCTCGTCTGCGGGAGAGACTACCGTGATCCAGAGAAAGAATCAATCCGGCGATCATTCACATCATTCGGACCTATCGGCCAGCGGCGGTCCGGGTCCCGGCCAGCACCTCCCGCAGGTAGGGATAGACGTTGTCCGCCACCTTCTGCTGCCCGACCGCCGTGGGGTGGATGCCATCGGCCTGGTTGAGCTCGGGGATGCCGCCGACTCCGGCGAGGAGGAAGGGGACGAGGGGGACTCCCATGTCCTTGGCGATCCGCGGGTAGAGGGCGGTGAAGCGGCCGGCGTAGTCGGGGCCGTAGTTGGGGGGGATCATCATCCCCAGGAGGAGGACCCGGGCGCCGGCGGCGCGGCAGCGGCGGAGGATCTCGCGGAGGTTGCGCTCGATCTCCTCAGGAGCGGCGCCGCGCAGAGCGTCGTTGGCCCCCAGCCCCACGACCACCACGTCCGGCTTCTGGCGCAGCAGCCAGTCGAGCCGGCGCACGCCGCCCGCCGTGGTGTCGCCGCTCACCCCGGCGTTGATCACCCGGATCGGCCGGCCCTGGGCGGCGAAGCGGGTGCCGAGGACGGCCGGATAGGCCTGGGGCTCCTCCAGCCCGAGCCCGGCGGTCAGGCTGTCGCCTAAGAAGACCACGACCGGCGGCCGGGCGGCGGTTGCCGGGAGCGCGACCGGCCGGGCCGAGGCCGAGGGGGTGGCGAGAGCCTCCGCCGCCGGGGACGCGGGCGCCTTGCACGCCGCCATTGCCGAGAGACCCGACAGAAGGAGGAGGAAGGTGAGGTGGGGTTTCATCTGCCGCATGTCGCGCTTCATATCGAATACCAACCAGGCCGGCCGGGTCGTAACTTCCAGCCCCGCGAACCGTATCGAAGAGAGACCGGAAATGACGCCGGCCCCCGCATGGTTCTCGTCAGAGATGAGTCTTCCCCGAATCGAGCTCCGCCACCTGACCCGGAAGCTGCCCTCCGGCGACCGGACCCTGACCATCCTCGACCGCGTCGACCTCTCGATCGCGCCCGGGGAGTTTACCGCCGTGCTCGGCCCCTCGGGGAGCGGCAAGTCGACCCTCCTCGCCCTGATGGCGGGGCTCGACCGGCCGACCGCGGGCGAGGTGAGGATCGACAACGTCCCCATTCAGGGGATGTCCGAGGACCAGCTCGCCCTCCTAAGGCGCGAGAAGATCGGGTTCGTCTTCCAGACCTTCCAGCTCCTCCAGAACCTGACGGCGCAAGAGAACGTCCTCCTTCCCTTGGAGCTCGCCGGCCTGCCCGACCCCGTCGAGCGCGCCGACGCGCTCCTCGCCTCCGTGGGGCTGGGCGACCGCGGCCACCACTACCCGACCCAGCTCTCGGGCGGCGAGCAGCAGCGGGTGGCGCTCGCCCGCGCCTTCGCCTCCCGGCCGTCGATCCTCCTGGCCGACGAGCCCACCGGCAACCTCGATAGCGCGACGGGCAAGCGGGTCCTGGAGATCCTCCTGGACCTCCGCAAGAGCCACGGCACCACCCTGGTCCTCGTCACCCACGACCCCGGCGTCGCCGCCCTGGCGGACCGCCTGATCCATCTGCGCGACGGGCGCGTCGAGCGCCAGGAGGCCCTGGCAGGCGCCCGGCAGGGGGTCCGGTGAAGCCTGCCGTCTACCTGCGGATGATGCTCCGCGAGTCGCGCGGCGCCTTTGGCCGGCTCGCCTTCTTCGTCGCCTGCCTGGCGGTGGGGGTGGCGGCGGTCGTCGCCGTCGCCGGTCTCTCCTCCAGCCTGGACGACGGCCTGCGCGGCGAGGCCCGCCAGCTCCTCGCCGCCGACCTGCGGATCGAGGGGAGCCGGCCGCTGCCGCCGGGGCTCGATCTCGCGAGGGCCGGCCTCGTCGGCGCCCGCCGGACGGACGTCCTCGAGATGGTCACGGTCGTGGCGTCCCCAACGGGAAAAAGCCAGCTCGTCGAGCTCAAGGTGATCGACGGCGACTACCCCTTCTACGGCAAGCTCGAGCTCCAGCCCGCCCGGCCGCTCCGGGATCTCCTCGACCCCGAGAGCGCCGTGGTCGCCCCCGAGCTCCTCTCCCGGCTCGGCCTGAAAGTCGGCGACCGGCTGGAGATCGGCGGCCAGAGCTTCCATATCGCCGGCCAGGTGCTCTCGGAGCCCGACCGCATCAGCATCTCGATCACCCTGGGGCCCCGGGTCTTCCTCTCCGCCCCGGGTCTCGCGCGGACCGCCCTCGCCGGCAGGGGCAGCCGGATCGACCGGAAGACCCTCATCCAACTCCCCGCGGGGGTGACGACCTCGCAGCTCACGGCGGCGGTCGAGAAGCTCCGCCACGCCCTCCCCAACCCCAGCTTCTACCGCATCGAGACCTACAAGGAGGGGCAGCCGGCGCTCCGCGAGAACTTCCGGCGGGTG
>JAXDLD010000370.1:0-16476 GCA_034666805.1 Acidobacteriota bacterium | reverse complement strand
AAGGAGCGCGAGGCCTTCGAGAGCGACCTCGTCTACTTGGGAAAGCTGTGGGAGAAGATCCGCCAGCGCGCCACCAAGGTTTCGGCCCCCACCCTCCTCCACCAGGACGTCGACTTGGCACTCCGGGTGGTGCGCGACCTCCTCTCCCAGGACTACAGCGTACTCTGGGTGGACGGCGAGGAGACCTACGAGCGCATCCTCGAATTTCTGGACCAGGTGCAGCCGGCCCTGGTGGGCAAGGTCCGCCTCTTCCGCCAGAGCTCGTCGCTCTTCGAGCAGTTCGGCATCGAGGACCAGATCGAGGCCGCCTTGAAGAGCAAGGTATGGCTGAAGTCGGGGGGCTACATCGTCATCAATCCCACCGAAGCCCTGGTGGCGATCGACGTCAACACCGGCCGTTTCGTGGGCCAGAGCACCTTGGAGGACACGGTTCTCCAGACCAACCTTGAAGCGGTCTCGGAGATCGTCCGCCAGATCCGCCTGCGCGACCTCGGCGGGATCATCGTCATCGACCTGATCGACATGATCGAAGCGGAGCATCGGGCGCAGGTCTTCACCTCTCTCGAACGGGAGATCAAGAAGGACCGGGCGAAGATCAAGGTCCTGAACATCTCCGAGTTCGGCCTGGTCGAGGTCACCCGCAAGCGGAGCCGCTCCAACCTGGAGCGCCTGCTCACCCAGCCCTGCCCCTATTGCAGCGGCCGCGGCCGGATCAAGTCGATCGCCACGATCTGCCTCAACCTGCGCAAGGCTCTTCTCCGCATGCGCGACCGGGCGGGGCAGAGCGAGCTGCTGCTCAGGGTCCACCCCGAGGTGGCGCGGGCCCTCCAGCAGGAGGAGCGGGCGATCCTGGACGAGCTCGAAAAATCGCTCGGGGTCAAGATCCTCCTCCAAAGCGACTCCGAGCTCCACCACGAGCGCTTCGACGTCCTGGAGGTCTAGGCTTGCCAGGGCCGCCAGCGCCACCGGAGCCGCCAGGGGCGCCAGAGCCGCCGGAGCCCTTCGCCGTCCCGGGCTTCACCGGCGCCGTCCCCTCCCGCTACCGGCTGGAAGGTGAGGCCTTCGCCCGTGAGGTGGCGCGGCTGACCGATGCCGCCGCCGCCGTCCAGACCCTCCACTGGGGGCGCAACTACCTCTACCTCGCCCGTTTCGCCACCCCCGAGGGGCCTCTCGACGTGGTGGTCAAGCAGTTCCGCAAGTCGGGCAAGTCGGGATGGAAGGACCGCCTGCGGCGGCGGGGGAAGGCGGCGCGGAGCTTCGAGATGGCCCTGGCGCTCCGGGCGGCGGGGTTCGCGACCCCCGAGCCGCTGCTGCTCGCGGAGTCGACTTGTGCCCAAGGCCCGTCCTTCTACGTCTGCCGTCACCTCCCGCGGGCGATCGAGGCGCGATATCTCTTCCGCGCCGCCAACTCCACGGACGGCAGGGAGCTCGCCGAGAAGTTCCCCGAGGTGGACTTCCCGGCCTTCGTCGCGGCCCTCGGCGGCACCGCCCGCCGTCTCCACGACGCCGGCTTCTGGCACCGGGACCTCTCGGGGGGGAACCTTCTCCTGCCGGAGGACCAGGCCGGGAACCCCCGCGACCTCTATCTTCTGGACTTGAACCGGATGCGCGCCGGCCGGCGGCTCTCGGTCTCCGAGCGCAGCCGCGACCTCTGCCGGCTCGCCCTCTTCCGGCCCGAGGACCAGGACTGCCTCCTCGCCGCCTACTGGGAGACCGCACCGGCTGGGCTCCGGCGCGGCCTCTACCTCGCCTACCAC
Organism: Acidobacteriota bacterium; assembly: GCA_034666805.1. Taxonomy (GTDB): domain Bacteria; phylum Acidobacteriota; class Thermoanaerobaculia; order Multivoradales; family UBA5704; genus DASQPA01. The sequence goes on along the minus strand of JAXDLD010000370.1, from coordinate 14,719 downwards.
AAGGGCTTCCTGTGGAAGAACCGGGCGAAGCCCGCCCTGCGGGGCCTCCTGCCGCGCCTGCGCAACCTGGCTGGCCCCAGCCGGCGGCCGCACGCCCACATCCCGCCGCCCCCGGCCGGGGCGGCGGCGCGCGACCGGGTGGTCTGGGACGCCCTCTCCGACCAGCCTCACCAGCATGCCGGGCGGCTGGCGAAGCTCGGCATCCGCCTGGCCGACAGCCGGGCGCACGCCGAGGAGATCGCCGCTCTCGCTGCCGCCCTGCCGCGGATCGGGTCGCGCTACCGGGCGCTCCGGGCGGACCTCCATGCCCGGCCGGTCGACTGGGGCGGGGTGGGGGTCGCGGTCCGCCCGCACCCGGAGGCGCCCGAGGTGGTGCCGAAGGCTCTCGCCGAGCTAGGGGCGGGAGCCCAGCCACTGCCGGTGCTGCTCCGCCTCCACCCCTGGGAGGCGGACCACAAGGCCGAGGAGGAGCTGGCCCGCGAGCTGGCCGGGCGGGGGCACGAGTTGACCTTCGCCCTTCCCCAGAACCGGGAGCTGGTCAAGGACCCCGACCGCTGGCGGGCGGCGGTCGAGGAGATCGCGGAGCGTTTCACCCCCTACGGCCGGCGCTTCGAGGTCGGCCACGCGATCAACCGCAGTAAGTGGGGGGTCTGGAACCTCGGCGAGTACGTGGGCCTCGCCACGTCGGCTTCGGAGATCCTGCGCCGGCGGGGCGAGGGGATCGAGATCCTCGGGCCGGCGGTGATCGACTTCGAGCACCACGTCACCGCCGCCGTCTTGAACCTGAAGCGCCCCGGCTTCCACTTCGACGCCGTCTCGAGCCTCCTCTACGTCGACCGCCGCGGCGCCCCCGAGAACCGGCAGGCCGGCTTCGACACGGTGGACAAGGTGGTGCTCTTGAGAGCGATCGCCGACACCGCCCGGAACGCCGCCGGCCGCTGCTTCGTGACCGAGGTCAATTGGCCGCTCTCGGAAGGCCCCCACTCGCCGGCCGGCCACGCCGTCGCCGTCGACGAGGAGACCCAGGCCGACTACCTGGCCCGCTACTACCTGCTGACCCTGGGGACCGGCTTGGTCGAGCGGGTCTTCTGGTGGCAGCTCATCGCCAAGGGCTACGGCCTGATGGACCCGGCCGACCCCCGCCAGCCGCGGCGAAGGCCGAGCTTCCACGCCCTCCGGACCCTCGTCCGGGAGCTCGACGGCAGCCGCCTGGAGCAGGTGCTCCCCGCCCCCGAGCCGGCCCGGCTCTATCTCTTCAGGCGGCCGGACGGGATGGCGGTGGTGGCGGGGTGGAGCATGAAGGGGGCGACGACCGTGATGCTCCCACGCCCCCCGGCCGGGGTGTGCGGCCGGCAGGGCGAGGCCCTGACGATGCCGGCCGGGCCGCGGGTGGAGGTGGGCGTTGCCGTTCGATACTTCACCTTGGCGGAATAATCAGGTTCTCCACTAAGAATTTATCCCCGTGATCGGATTCTAAGTAGGGCCTTCCGATTCCGGCTTTTTTTCTTTTAGACTGTCCTCGCCCCCATCATGGCCGGGCGGATTGTCCGAGATGCGGAGAGGTGGTGAGGATGGCGGAGCACCCTTGGGAGCTCACACTGAAGCAATTCGTCGAGCAGGTGAGACGAGATTATGGGATCGAGATCAGGACCCTTGCCATGGGGGAAAGGGGGCAGTTCCTGATCCGAGGCAGGCAGATCTGCGCGCTTCCTGACATCGAGGACGACGACCCTCTGACGCCATTTCTCCTGCGAACGCTCTGCGGCGCCTTCGAGCTCCCTCCGCTCGACTTCGCTCTCGATCTCGAAGGAGAGGACGACTGACTTTAGGCGGCGATGCGAGCCTCGACCACCGGCCCGGCCTCGAAGCCGGGAGGGAGCTTCACGTCCAGCGTCTCTCTCTCCACGGGCTCGACCTTCGACTTGGCGTTCTCATACATCTTCCAGAACCGGGTAGGCGCCTTCGAGAAGCCCTCGAAGGGTTCGACTCCGGATTCCAGGCTCGCCAGGATCTGCACGTTGAGAAGCCGGCGCAGCTCTCGGGGGAGGTCTTCGAGCCTCCGGGCTTGCGTGGCGAGATCGTACTCAAGGCACTGAGCGACCCACCACTCTCCCGCCCGGAAGACCACGGCCCTGACTCTGATTCCCGAGATAGCCCTCATAAGCCATATCTTACCCCATTCCACATCGCCGAGTCAGGACGATGGGGGAATCGCCCTTGACACAAAACGCCCGGGAATTACTTCTCCCGGGCGTCCTCTCAGATGGGAACGAGTCCCTACTTCTCGAACACCTGCCCCACCGGCACGATCTCGATCGCGGTCGGCTTGACCGGGAGCGCCTCGATGGTCTTGTCGGCCTCCAGGACGTCGGGCGCGGCCTGGCTGTTGTACTTCATGGGGCTCGGGCCGTCCTTCTGGAGCGCCGCCTTGAGCTCCGCGGCCTTGGCGGTCACGATCACCGCCTCGTAGCTCTCGGTCTGGAGGTACTTCCTGGCCGCCCGGTTGACCTCGTCCAGGGTCAGCTTCGGCAGCCGGCCCTGGATCTCGTCGAGGTAGGAAGGCATGCCGTAGTAGCGGCTGTCCATCTGGAAGCCGAGACGGTTCGCGAGGGTCTGTCCCCAGAGCTTCGAGTAGTTCAAGAGAAACTCGCGGGTCAGGTCGAATTCGGCCTGGGTCAACCCCTTGTCGCGCACCCGCCCGACCTCGTAGAGAGCGTCGCGGAGGGCGAACTGGGCGGTGCTCGGCACCAGCGGCCGGAGCCAGACCGAGAAGAACTGCTCGCGGCGGGGTACGTTCGGAGTCGGTTTGCTGGTGCGGGGCGGCGTCAGCCAGTACTCGACGTAGGAGTAGTCGCCGTAGTTGAGGCCCCGCGCCTGCCGGAGCTGCTGCTGGAGCCGGCCGTGGAAGGTGCGGTGCTCGCCCAAGTAGCTGTTGGCGACCATCAGCGGGTAGTAGTCGGCCTCGGCCCGGTTGACCGGCAGCGCGTAGCCGAAGTGGACGCCGACCGAGGCGGTCTCCTTCTCGATCAGGTGGAAGTTGCGGCCGGAGGTCTTGGGGGCCGGCGGCAGCGCCTTCCTGCCGGGCTGCCCCGCCGGCAGGGCGGCGAAGTCCTTCTCGAGCTGCTCGGCGTAGCCGGCCGGGTAGCCCCCCGCCACCCCCAGGATCAGGTTGGCCCGGGTGTAGTGCTCGCGATAGAAGCCCTTGACGTCGTCTAAAGTGATGCTCTTCAAGCCCGCGACCGTGCCCTCCGAGGGGTGGCCGTAGGGGTGGCGGGAGAAGATCTCGTCCTGGATCGCCTCCAGCCCGAGCGCTTCGTCGTCGCTCGAGCGGAGCGTCGTCGTCAGATAGGCGAGGAGCTGCTCCTTGTTGCGCTCGAAGTCGGCCTGGCCGAAGCCGGGATGGAGGAGCGCCTCTTCGAGGAGGGCCGTGTAGTCGGCGAGGGTATCCCGGTGGACCTGGCCGTAGAAGACCGTCACCTCGCGGTCGGCGTTCGAGTCGATCGTGGCGGCCATGGGGTAGAGGGCCTCGACCAGGTCGCTGTACGAGCGCTTGGCGGTGCCGGCCTGGCCGATCATCTGGGCGGTCAGGGCCGCCAGCCCCTCCTTGCCCGCCGGGTCGTAGATCGAGCCGGCGTCGAAGAGCAGGCGGATGGCGACGAGCGGCGAGCCGGCGCTCGGCACGGCAACCACCTGCATCCCGGCGCCGGCGGGTGCGGCGGCCCCGGCAGGAGCCGGTTGCGCGGCGGCGAGCCCGGAGACGGCGGCGAGCGCCAGGGCGGCGGCTAAAGTCTTGCGCGAGTTCCGCATGGCTATTTTCCTCCCTTGGCGGGCTGGGCCGACCCGGGGTGCGACAGGGTGACGAAAGTCTCGTTCTCGGGCCGGAAGGTCTTCCTGGCGACCCGCTGGATGTCCTCCGGGGAGACCTTCTGGAACTCCTCGTAGATGCGGGAGAGGGTATGGACGTCGCCGGTCAGCGCGATCGCCCGCGCCGCCTGGAAGGCGATCGCCCCCGGGCTGTCGAGCGAGACGGCGAAGGCGTAGCGCAGGTGCGACTTGACCCGCTCCAGGCGCTTGCGGTCGACCGGCTGCTTCTTCAACTGGTCCACGTACTGGTCGATCGTCTGCTTGACCTTGGGCACCAGGTCTTCCGACTTGACCTGGGCGTTCATCTCGAAGAGATAGGCGTCCCGGTGGTCGTCGTTGCCTCCCTGGAGGGAGTCGACCCACTGCTTCTGGACCACCAGGTCCTGGTAGAGGGGGGCCGACTCGCTGAACAGGAGGTCGGCCAGGATGCTCAAGGCCGCGGTGTCCACCGTGGCGGTCGAGAAGGCGGGGGTGTGATAGCCGACGACCATCTGGGGCCGGCCCGGGTTCGGCCAGTCGATGTGGGCCTCCTGCCGCTTCGGCTGCGGTGGCTCGGGGGTGATCTTCACCTCTTTATAGCCCGTCTTCCAGTCGCTGTAGTCCTGCTTCGCCAGTGCGAACACCTTCTCCGGCTGGACGTCGCCGACGACCAGGACGACGACGTTCTCCGGCCGGTAGAAGCGGTCGAAGAACTGGCGGCTGTAGGCGTAGTAGCCGGGCATGGCCTTGACGTCGGCGATGAAGCCGATCGTCGTGTGCTTGTAGGTGTGCTTTTGGAAGGCGAGGTCGCGGACCTTCTCCTCCATGGGCTGACCGGGGTTCGAGGCGCTCTTGTTGTACTCGCCGAGAACCGCCAGGGACTCGGTCTTGAAGGCGTCCTCGGTGTACTTGAGGTTCTTGAAACGGTCCGACTCCATGTCCATGATCGTCGGCAGCGAGCTCGCGGGACCGATGGTGTAGTAGTTCGTGTAATCGTCCGTCGTGAAGGCGTTGCTGTCCGCCCCCATCCGCTTCAGGATGTCGTTGAAGGCGGTCGGCGGGTACTTCTCGGTGCCGCGGAACATCATGTGCTCGAAGAAGTGGGCGAAGCCGCTGTGGCCGGCCTCGACCTCGTTGCGCGAGCCGGCCCGCACGACGGTGAAGTAGGCGACGATGCCGGGGCTGTCATATGGGATCACGACGACCCGGAGGCCGTTGCCCAGGGTCGTTTCGTGGATCGGATACGGGAAGACGTCCTGGGACGCCGGCCGGGAGGCCGCCGTGGCCAGGGTGGCGGAGGCCAGCATCCCCGCGAAGAGCAGAGCGCTGAAGCGACGGTGCACGATGAGAGTCTCCTTTCGTTGGGAGGCCTGGAGAGCGGGAATCAGGGACGGATTCCCCCGCAGGCAGGCTGTATTCTAATCTAAGGCTGCCATGCGACAGTTTCTTCCCCTCACCGTCGTCGCCCTGCTCCTCTCCTGCCTCCTCGCCCTGGCCGCCCTGCGCACGGGCCCGGCCCCGGCCGCCAATCCCGTGAGCGCTGCCGCCCGCCGGCTGACGACGACGCCGACGACCGACCCGGCCGCCCAGCGCCAGCGGCGGACCCCGGTCGTCCAGGTGGTCGAGCGGGTCTCCCCGGCGGTCGTCAACATCTCGGCCGAGTCGATCGTCCGCGAGGCCGACCCCTTCTTTGGCGGCTTCCTGGGCAGCCGGCAGCGGCGCGCGCAGTCTCTGGGCTCGGGGTTCATCGTCGACCCCGCCGGCGTCGTCGTCACCAACGCCCACGTCGTCCAGGGGGCGTCGAGCATCACCGTCACGACGCTCGACGGTCGCGAGCTCAAGGCCCAGGTTTTGGGATTGGACCGCGACGCCGATCTGGCGGTCTTGAAGGTCGACGGCCGGAACCTCCCGGCCGTCCCCTTGGGGTCCTCCGCCGACCTGATGATCGGCGAGACGGTGATCGCCATCGGCAACCCCTTCGGGCTCTCCCACTCGGTGACGACCGGGGTGATCTCGGCCCGCGGCCGCACCGTCCCCTCCGAGCAGGGGGAGCGCATGTTCACCGACTTCCTGCAGACCGACGCCTCGATCAACCCCGGCAACTCGGGCGGCCCGCTGGTCAACATCCTGGGCGACGTCATCGGCATCAACACCTCGATCGTCTCGGGGGCGAACGGCATCGGCTTCGCCATCCCGTCCGACCGTGCCCGGAGGGTGGTGAACGACCTCCTGCGCTTCGGCGAGCTGCACCCCCTGTGGACCGGCCTCCGCCTGGTGACCGTCGATCCCGAGCTCGCCCGCCGCAACGACCTGGGCTCGGCGCGCGGCGCCTACGTCTTCAAGGTCTACCCCGGCTCGCCCGCCGCCCAGGCCGGCCTCGCCGACGGCGACGTCATCACCGCGATCGGCGGCCAGCCGGTGGTCAGCCGGGAGGACGTGACGACCGCCCTCTACTCGCTACCGGAGGGCACACCGCTCACCCTCGCCGTCCGCCGCGGCACCCGCGCGCTCGATGCCACCCTGAAGCCCATCCGTCCGCCGCGCGACCTGGGGCTCCGCATCCTGGCCCAGGGGGTGGGTCTGGAGGTGACGGAGGATCGCGGGGCGCTCGTCGTCCAGCGGGTCACCCGCAACTCGGCGGCGGCCCGCACGGGCCTCGAGCCCGGGGACGTCATCCTGGGCGCCAACGGCCACGAAGTGTCGAAGCTCGACGTCCTGGGCGAGGAGGTCCTCCGCGGCTACGACCGTGGCGGCCTGCCGCTCGTCGTCCAGCGCGGGCGGTACGCCTATAACCTGGAGTTCCCGCTGGATTAGGTCGCCTGGATCGTCGCCAAACGCGCCGCGAGGGTCCCTGAGGGCCCTCGCGGCCTCTCGAACGGGGCCACGGAGGTCTCCGAGCGAGGTCGGAACGTCCCTAAACCTCCGCGAAACGCCTCTAACAGAGTTTAGGGTGCCCTCGTTTCAGTTTATCGTGGTCCTTTTGGAGTTTTGAGGCCGCGCGTTTCAGTTTCGGGAGAGACAAAAGGGACTTTATCGGCCGTCTATTTCAGTTTATCAAGGGCCTGTTCGAGTTTTGAAGCCGTGCATTTCAGTTTATTGAGGGGCATTTCGAGTTTCGTGGGGTCTTATTGGAGTTTAGAGGGAGATTTTTCTGAGTTCAGGGCGCTTCGGCCTGGTTCTTAAGTTTCTGCTGCCGGATGGGATGGCCTGTCGGGTCGCTCGGCCACCAACTCTCAGCCTGTCATCCTGAGGGCGAGCTCCGCGAGCCGGATGGATCTGGGCGGGGGACCTTACCAGATCCGGCGGCCTTTGCGTCCATCGGGTCCAGGGCGAGACTCATTCGTCGTTGTAGATTTGAACTGATCGCGGAGGTAGCCCCATGAATGCCCAGACAAAACCCCTGAGCGAAATCACCGAGCAGGCCATCGATCTGCTGACCAAGGAGCTCGGGCTCGTAGCCACGCTACGCTTCCTCACCCAGGCGAGCGCGCGTACCCACGGCGTACGCACTGGCTACCCGGGCATCGGCACTTTTACGGTGAAACCGGCCGTGTCTACGAGTTGCACTAAGAACAGTCTTCCTCAGTGGTCACAAGATGAACTTTTTCCGCATCCGCCTATTGACTTCTCTCTGGTCCTGAGTACTATGTTGCCTGTCGGAGCGAAATCGGCGGGCTGGAGCCTGCCTCCCCGGGCAAGGGGCCGGGCGAAATCGCCGCTCCCCAAGGAGGGCAGATGAGGAATTCGTCCGCGCGGGCATCGCCATGTTGGGCCAGGACGCGCGCCACGCACAAAGAGGTAGGAGATTGGAGGAGAGCTCCCGACCAGGGAAGCCCTCCTCCGAGAAGCACCGGTGTCGTACCCGAAACCGGCTACGGAGAGCGCCCGGTATCCCTTTTGCCGAGGGCCAGGCGCGTCCATGAGGGACAGCTCCGTAGCTTAAACCAAAAGCGAAGGAGAACCAAATGAGCACCGAAGCGCCCATCCCGAACACCCCGAACGTTCCCGCCAACCCCGCGAAGGGCAACCTTCAGGGGCAGACGACCCTGGCCGCCAAGATCGACCGCTGGACGGGTCTCAACAACAACCTCGTCCCGCTCCTCGACCAGATGCCGCAGTTCAAGGACGAGATCACGCGGTTCCAGAGCGTGCTCGCCCAGACGCAGGCGCTGCGCGACCGTCTCAACATCCTCAAGGGCCAAAGCCAGGACGCCGTGAAGCAGCGGGATGCGTTCTTCGCCGAGGGCGACGACCTCTTCACCCGGCTGGGCCTCGCTCTGCGCGCGGTCCACGGGCCGCAGAGCAGCCGGCTCCGCGACTTCGGCCTCAAGCCGCGGAAGAAGACCGGCCGGCCGAAGAAGAAGTCGGTCCCTGCCCCTCCCCCGGTCGAGGTCCACACCTCGTCCTCGGAAAGCGTGAAGTAGGAAGTAGGAAGTAGAAGGAAGCAGTAGACACCGGCCCCCCGGGCATCCACCCGGGGGGCCGGTTTCAGGGCCTAGGGCCGGCCCCCCTCACCGTCGATTCCACCGCCCAGCCCCCGGGGGTAGAGCGGCCGGGAGCTCGCTCCTCGGCTTCCGCCGCAAGATCGTCATCTCCCCCCCGCCGTTTTCATCCTGGATCCGCGTGACCTCCTCATACGCCTTCCAGAACCACCGCCGGTCCAGGAGCGGCCCCATCCGCCCCCGGGTGTGGTAGACGACCCAGGTCGTGGGCCGGAGCAGGAACGCCCCCGGCAGGTCGTTCTGCTCCACGTAGGGGAGGACGGCCGGGGTCACCAGGCCCAGGAGGTCCTGCACCGGCTGGCGGCTGTAGTAGGAGAGGACGCCGATCTCGACATAGGCGATGGCGTCGTCCGACCGCGAGCGCTGGTGGATATAGAGCCCCGCCCGGCGGTAGGTGTCGAGGTAAGGGTACCAGCCGTAGATCGAGAACCAGTGCCGGCTCGCCGGGAGGAGCGAGGTGAAGACGGGCAGGAGCAGGAGCGCCGCGACGGGGAGGGAGAGCCACTTCACTCGCCTTCCGGCCCATCGCCCCATGGTCCCGGCCGCGAAGGCGACCCCGTAGAGGGTGCCGATCGCCACCGGCACCACGTACCAGGGGAAGAAGGGGACCTTCATCAGGGGGTAGAGGACGGCCAGGGCGATCCCGAAAAGGGCGAGGAGCCTTCCGGCCCGGCCCATCCCCCCCTTCCGATACAGGAGGGGGAGTTGGCCGGCGGCGCCGAGGAGGGCGAGAAGGGGCCAGAGATCCCCGGCGTGCCGGCCGAGGAGGGGGGCGGCGCGCGGCCAGAAGCCCATGCCGGCCGCTCCGCCCATGCCGCCAGTGCCATTAGTGGCGGCCATGGCGTGTTTGGCGAGGAGGGTGTTGGGGAGCGTGCTGCCGAAGACTCGGGCCGCCGCGGCGGCGCCGAGGGCGATCACCGCCGCCGCAACCAGGCCGTAGACCCAGGGCAGGCGCCGCCTCTCCCCCCAGAGGAGGAGGCCGAGGAGCCCCGTCCCCACCGCCGCGTCCGGCCGCAGCCAGACGGCGAGGCCGGCGGCGAGGCCCGCCGCCCCGGGGCGCTCCAGCCGGGCGGCCAGGAGGAGGAGGAAGAGGGCCGGGAAGGCGCCGGCGCCGTGGCAGACCCATAAGAAAGAGGTCAGGAGGACGATCGTGCCCCCCGCCACCGCCTCGGGCGCTCTCCCCCGCTCCCACGCTTCGGCGAGGAGGAGGGCCGCGATCCCCACGAGGGATGTCCCGGTCACGAAGGTGCCGAGAGAGGGGATGGGGAGCCGGGTCAAAAGGGTGAGGCCGGCGAGGAGGAGGCCAAGCCCGGGCTCGGTCGTGCCGAAGACCCGCTCCCCGGGGTTGAAGGTGAAGCCATGCCCGGCCGCCAGGTTCCAGGCGTAGCGGTAAGTGATGAAGAAGTCGTCCAGGGCCTTGCCCGCCAGCCGGACGGAGATCACGGCGGCGAGGACGGTCCAGAGGAGGATGGGGAGCGCGAGCCAGAGGCGAGAGGGCAGGCCGTCCTGCCGGCGCGCGGTCCCCTCGGTCTCTGTTTCCATGCGTTTCTAGCGTCTCTCGAAGTGCGGCGGGGAGTCTAGCACCCGCGCTCGCATCGGCGAGGCGAGACGGAGCGGGCCCGTGCGATAGACTAGAAGGGCACCCGCCATGGCGAAGCCCTTCCTCACCGACGACGCGAAGCGAGCCCTGGGAGAGGCGGTTCACGCCGTCGAGAGCGCCTGCGGCGCCGAGCTGGTGATCGCCGTCCGCCGGCGCTCGGGGCCGTATCTCGACGGCGCCCTGACCGCGGGCATCGCCGGGAGCTTCGCGGTCCTCGCCTTCCTCCTCTTCTCGCCCTGGGACTTCGGGCTCGCCTGGTTCCTCGTCGACCCGGTCGTCGTCGGCATCCTCGCCGCGGTGGCGGCATCGCGCAGCCCGGCCCTCCTCCGGCTCGCCACGGGCCGGGCCGGCCGCCGACTCCGAGTCTCCACGGCGGCGCGGGCGACCTTCGTCGACCGGCATGTCGACCGCACCTCCCGGCGGACCGGCATCCTCCTCTACATCTCGCTCCTCGAACGGGAGGCCGAGGTGGTGGCGGATTCCGGGATCGACCCCGCCGTCGCGACTCCGGCCTGGCGGCAGGCGGTCGCCGCGATCCAGGAAGCGGTGGGGAGGGGGGAGGACGGAGTCCAGGTGGCGGCCCAGGTGCGCGGGCTCGCCGCGGCCCTGGAGCCGGTCTGCGCCCACGTCCAGGGTCAGGTCGACGAGCTGCGGGACGAGGTGTTCGAGTGAGGGGGACCCGGTGGACCTGGCGGCGCGGGGTGCCGCTCGCGGCGCTCGCTTTTCTGGCCCTCGCTCTTCTCCCGTCCACCGCGGCGCTCGCCCGGCCGGGCGGGGGGAGCGGCTACTCCGGCGGTGGCGGGAGCCACGGGGGTGGGAGCGGCGGGGGGAGCGGAGACGGCGGGGCGATCTTTTTCCTGATCCAGCTCTGGTTCGAGCTCGTCTTTCGCCATCCGCTGATCGGGATTCCGCTCACGATCCTGATCGTCTACGTGCTGTACAAGTGGAAAAGCAGCCCGGGGGAGCAGCACTGGGACTCGCGCTCCAGCCCGCGGCCGTCCACCTCCCGGACCGCGCCCGCGGACCCCCGGTCGCTCGACTTGGAGTCGATCCGCGCTCTCGACCCGGACTTCTCGACCGTCCTCTTCGAGGACTTCGCCTATGACCTCTACGCCCGGGCGCAGGAGGCGCGGAGCGACCCGGCGGCCCTCTCGGCGCTTGCCCCCTATCTCTCCGAGGCGGCGCGGCGCCAGCTCGCCGAGCGCCAGCCGCAGGGAGTCCCGGTCTCCGCGGTGATCGTGGGCGCCCTCCGGGTCGCCGAGGTCACCCTGCCGGGTCCCGCCCCGGGGTCGGCGTCGGCGTCGGCGGGGCAGGTGACCGTCGTCCTCGAATACGAGGCCAACCTGACCGCTGGGGCACGGGCCCAGTATCTCCGTGAGCGCTTGTGGCTGGTGCGCAACGCCTCGGTGCGCAGCAAGCCACCCGACCAGGTGGGCTCCTTCCACTGCCCCAACTGCGGCGCCCCGTTCAAGAGCGCCGGGGGCGGGCGCTGCGACTACTGCGGCCAGGTGGTGACGGACGGCCGCTTCGACTGGAGCGTGCTGGCGATCGAGCTCTTGGAAGCCGAGACCCGGCCGCCGGCCCTCACCGGTTCGGCGCCCGAGAAGGGGACCGACCTCCCCACGGTCTTCCACCCGCAGCTCGCGGCCCGCCGCGCCCAACTCCTCCAGGACGACCCGGCCACCACCGACGAGGCGCTTGCTGCCCGCCTGCATCTCATCTACGACCAGCTGAACGCCGCCTGGACGAAGCTCGATCTGGCGCCCGCCCGGCCCTATGTCTCGGACAGCCTCTTCGAGTACCTCCAGTACTGGATCGACGCCTACAGGCAGCAGGGCCTGCGCAATGTCCTCGAAGGCATGCGCATCACCAGCTCGACCCTGACCAAGGTGGTGCGCGACAAGTACTTCGACTCGCTCACCTTCCGCCTCTGGGCGACGGGGCGCGACTCGACCGTGCGCCAGGACACGGGCCAGGTGGTGGGGGGCAACCCGCGCTCGGACCGCGTCTACTCCGAGTACTGGACGCTGATCCGCGGCGCCGGGGTGCGAGGCGCCCCGAAGGCGGACCGCACCTGCCCCAACTGCGGCGCCCCCCTCGTCACCAACATGGCGGGCGAGTGCGACCACTGCGGCGCCAAGATCACCCGCGGCGACTTCGACTGGGTGCTGTCGAAGATCGAGCAGGACGATTCCTATACCGGATGAAGGAGAGGGACGTGACTCGACGGCATTTTTCGGTCCTCGCGCTCACCGGCCTGCTCCTGCTCCTGCCGGCGCTCGCCCTCGCCCGGCCCGGCGGTGGCCACAGCTACCACGGGTCGAGCCACAGCTCGTCGAGCGGCTCGCACGGCTCCGGCGGGAGCCACACCTCCAGCAGCTCTAGCAGCAGCCGGAGCAGCACGGGCGGGGGGAGCGCGCTCGGCGGCTGCGGGGGCCTCCTCTTCCTCGCGGTGATCATCCTCGTGATCGTCGTCGTGCTCGCGGCGCAGAAGCGCGGCGCGGGCTCCGCGATCGCTCCGACCTCTTCGCTGCCTCCGCTGCGGGTCCCTCCCGACCTCGACCGCATCCGCGCCCTCGACCCGGAGTTCTCGGCCGTGCTTTTCGAGGACTTCGCCTACGACCTCTACGCCCGGGCGCACGAGGCGAGGAGCAACCCGGCGGCCCTGGCGGCGCTCGCCCCCTACCTCTCCGAGGCGGCGCGGCGCGACCTCGCCCAGCGCCCCCCGATCGGCGCCCCGGTCTCGGGGGTCGTCGTCGGCGCTTTGCACGTCGCCGACCTGGCTCTCCCCGCGCCGGGCGCCGCCGGTCAGATCGTCGTGATCCTGGAGTATGAAGCGAACCTGACGGTGGGGACAGGGAATGCCGCGCGCACCCAGTACCTCAACGAGCGTTGGACCCTGGTGCGGAACGCCGCCGTCCAGAGCAAGCCGTCGGAGCAGGTGGGCTCCTTCCACTGCCCGAGCTGCGGCGCGCCGTTTGCGAGCGCCGGGGGTGGGCGCTGCGACTACTGCGGCGAGGTGGTCACCGACGGCCGCTTCGACTGGAGCGTGCAAACGATCGAGCTTCTGGAAACCGAGGACCGCCCGCCGGCCCTGACCGGCACGACCGAAGAGGAGGGGACCGACTTCCCTACGATCTACCAACCGGAGGTCGCCGCCCGCCGTGCTCAGCTCTTAGCCGACGATCCGGCCGCGACCGACGAGGCGATCACCGCCCGTCTGCGGCTCATCTACCATCAGTTGAACGCCGCCTGGACGAACCTGGATCTCAAACCCATCCGTCCCTACGTCTCGGACAGCCTCTTCGAGTACCTCCAGTACTGGATCGCCGCCTACCGGAGCCAGGGTTTGCGGAACGTCTTGGAAGGCATGCACATCACCCGCATCACCTTCGCCAGGGTGGTGCGCGACAAGCACTTCGACGCCCTCACCTTCCGCTTCTGGGGGACGGGGCGCGACACCACCGTGCGCCAGGATAACGGCCAGGTGGTGGGCGGCAACCCGCACGCCGACCGCGCCTACTCGGAGTACTGGACGCTCATCCGCGGCGCCGGGGTGCGCGGCGCCCCCAGAACCGACGCCAACTGCCCCAACTGCGGCGCGCCGCTCGAAACCAACATGGCGGGCGAGTGCGACCACTGCGGCGCCAAGATCACCCGCGGCGATTTCGATTGGGTGCTGTCGAAGATCGAGCAGGACGACTCGTACACGGGGTAGGGGGCGTCAAGCCAAGAGCGCCGCCCGCTCTTCCGGCGAGAAGAAGGCGGCGGCGAGCGCCGTCTCCTGCATGCGGCGGAGGTCGGCTTCCGTCAACCCGATCTCCTCGGTCGCTACCCGATATTCGTGGGCGAGGTCGATGCCGCTGATGCTCGGGTCGTCGGTGTTCAAGGTGACGGCGAGACCGCGGGCGAGGAGGGCGGGCAGGGGGTGGTCGCGGTAGGTGGCGACGGTGCTGGTGTGGAGGTTGCTCGTGGGGCAGACCTCCAGTGGGATGCCGCGCTCGGCGAGGAGGTCGAGGACCGCCGGGTCTTCGATGGCGCGGATACCGTGGCCGATCCGCTCGGCGCCTAGCCCCAAGACCGCCTGGCGGACGCTCTCCGCTCCCGCCGCCTCGCCCGCATGGGCGATCGTCCGGAGACCCGCTTCGCGCGCCTTGCGGAAGTGGTCGACGAAGAGCTCGCCGGGGAAGTGGGCCTCGTCGCCAGCGAGATCGAGGGCCACCACGCCGCGCTCGCGGCCGCGGATCGCCGCCTCGACCTCGATCCAGCCGACCTCCGGGCCGTAGTGCCGGGAGACGATGCCGATGAGCTTCGCCCGCACCGGCAGGTCCCGCCCCTCCTCCAGGGCATCGCAGGCCGCCTCCACCAATCCGAAGGTGTCGAGGCCGTGGCGCTCGGCCATGAAGTAGGGGGAGAAGCGCAGCTCGATGGCGTCGATCCCCTCCCGCACCGCGTCCTCCAGGTTCTCGCGCACGATCCGCCGGACGGCGGCGTAGTCGACCATCACCAGCCGCAGGAGCTCGAACTTGGCGATGAAGTGGACCAGGCTCGGCTCGCGCTCGGTGATCTGGACGTGGGGCCGCAGGCCCTCGACCGTCCAGGCCGGCAGGTCGAGCCCGTGCTGGCGGGCGAGATCGAGGATGGTCCCGATGCGGACGTTGCCGTCCAGGTGGCGGTGGAGCTCGACTAATGGGTAGCCGTTTCGCATGGCACTGTAGACTCCTCCTCAGAAGACGCGCGATTGTATCTCCCTCAAAGGAGCGCGCGACAGGAG
>JAXDLD010000369.1:0-5574 GCA_034666805.1 Acidobacteriota bacterium | reverse complement strand
CTCAGGATGACGATCTTTAGTCGAGCCTGCACGGTCTGCCGCCCCTCACAGCCGGTGGAAGAGCCGCAGGCGGTGCGGCATGCCCGGCGTCCGGACGTGGTCGAAGTTCTCCATCAGATAGTCCCAGACCTTCGGGTAACTGTTCTGGAAACGCAGCTCCTCGCTCCCCGGCATGGGGTAGGTCGCGATCAGGGCCCAGCGGACGTTCTTCGCCTGAAGCTCGGCGAGCATCCGCTCGTCGAGCCCGCCGATCCCCGGCCACATCGGGTAGCTGTCCCATACCGGCGACGGGCGCCCGAACGCGGGGTAGTACCCGGGGAGATGGGCGGCGAAGAGGATCGGCTCGCCTTTCGGCACCCGGCTGTCCAGGTTCCAGCGGACGGTCGTCAGCACGTCGGCCTGATGAGCCGGCAGGTAGATCTCGTCGCCGGCCAGGTTGAAGGGGACGAACGGGGCGTCCGGCGGCGCCGTGAGCCGGTGGAAGAGCGGCATCTGGGGAACCGCCGTCAAGAGCGTCGCCGCGGCCAGGGCCGGCACGAGCCAGGCCACGGCCAGGCGGCGGCGGGCGACCGCCGCCGGCAGGGCGATCACCCCGAGGAGGATCGGGTGGAGGCTCTGGGTCAGGTGGAAGAAGTCGGTCCGCGAGTACATGTGGTGGGCGTAGAACAGGCCGACCGTGCCGCTCGCGATGAGCAGTGCCCGCCGCTTGAGGTTCTCCCGGTCGGCGCCGGCCATGAAGACCGCCGCGGTGACCAGGAACACCGGCACGAGGAGAAGGATGACGCCGAACGCCGTGAGCTCCAGCCGACCGATCCCGTCGAGCCGCCCCCCTCCCGAGTCCAGGCGGGCCCGCAGCTCGAGCCAGGGCCAGGGGAACGGCTCCGGGTAGTTGGTCTTCCCCTGGAGGAGGAAGAAGCGGAAGGATTCGACGTAGCTGGCGAAGAAGCCGCGGACGGGCAGCAGGGCGAGGAGGGGCGAGAAGCCGGCGGCGACGCCCACCCCCCAGGCGAGGAGCCGCCGGGCCAGCTCGCGCGGAGCGAGCCGGGCGGGGGCGATCCGGAAGTGTACGAAGAGGAGCAGAGAGAGCATGGCCGCGGCGCAGTAGAGGCCGTGGTTCTTGCCCAGGATTCCGGCGAGGCCGACCAAGACGCCGGCCCCGAAGCAGCGCCGGAGCGAAGGTCTCTCCAGGAGCCGCACCCCGACGAGCACCGCCGCCATCGTCATGGCCGGCTCGAAGAGCTTGTGCCGGGGCGACATCCAGACGAGGAGGAGGACTCCCGCGAGGGCGAGCCCCCAGCGGCTCTTGACCGTGCGGCGGGCCGCCAGGAGGCCGCAAAACAGGCCGCAGGCCTGGAACACGGCGGTCGACAGGCGGAGAGCGAGGATGCCGTCCCCCAGCAGCTGGGCCCATGCCGCAGCCCAGTAGTAGCGGCCGGGGTCGTAAGAGCGGAAATCGCGGAGCGGCACCCCGCCGTGCGCCGTGCGCACCGCCCCATACCAGAGGAAGCCCTCGTCCGAGGGGTTCCAGTCGATCCGGCGCTGGACGAAGAAGAGGGCGCCGGTGAGCACGAGCGCCAGGAGGGCCGCAAATAGAACCTCCTTGTAGGCCAGCTTGTCGGCCAGCACCGGCGCCGGGACGCGCCCGGACCCGGGCACGAGGACCGGGCGCTCCGGCGCCGGCTCCGCGAACGGCGGCGCAAGAGGGAGGGGCTCAGAAGCCATGGAAGGAGAGCACCGCCTCGATCACCCGCATCTGATCGGCCTCGGAGAGGTTGAAGTAGAGCGGCAGCCGGAGCAGCCGGTCGCTCAAGTCCGCCGCCACCGGGCAGTCGCCCCGGCTCCCCACCTGCCGCGCGTAGTCCGAGAGGTGGAGCGGCACGTAGTGGAAGACGGCCAGGATCCCCCGTGCCTTCAAGTGCTCGATCAGGGCCTGGCGCACGGCGAGCGACGGCAGGAGCATGTAGAAGATGTGGGCGGGCTGCTCACAGCCGGCCGGCACGATCGGTAGCCGCACCCCGTGCTCTCCCGCCCACG
This sequence comes from Acidobacteriota bacterium, assembly GCA_034666805.1. Classification (GTDB taxonomy): domain Bacteria; phylum Acidobacteriota; class Thermoanaerobaculia; order Multivoradales; family UBA5704; genus DASQPA01. The sequence continues at coordinate 3,540 of JAXDLD010000369.1, read as the reverse complement.
GGGTGAGGTGCTCGCGATAGCGCTCCCAGAGCGCCCCGCGGGTGGCCTGGATGCGCTCGCGCTCCTCCAACTGGGCGTAGAGGAAGGCGGCCAAGAGCTCCGAGGGGACGTAGCTCGACCCCAGGTCGACCCAGCTGTAGCGGTCGATCTCGCCGCGGAAGAACTTGGTCCGGTTGGTCCCCTTCTCGCGCACGATCTCGGCCCGCTCGACGTAGCGCGGGTCGTTGACGACGATCGCCCCGCCCTCGCCGGCGGTGAAGTTCTTGGTCTCGTGAAAAGAGAGGGTCGAGAGCGCTCCCAGGCTCCCCAGCATGCGGCCGTTCCACTTGCCGAGGAAGCCGTGCGCGTTGTCCTCGACGACGGCGGCCCCCACCCGCGCGGCGGCGGCGAGGATCGGCTCCATCTCGCAGGCCACCCCCGCGTAGTGGACCGGCATGATGGCCCGGGTGCGCTCGGTGACCAGGCCGTCGAGCTGCCGCTCGTCCAGGTTCAGGGTGTCGGGGCGGATGTCGGCGAAGACCGGCCGGGCGCCGCGCAGCGCGTAGGCGTTGACCGACGAGACGAAGGTGAACGACGGCAGGATGACCTCGTCGCCCGGCTGGATGTCGAGGAGCAGGGCGGTCATCTCGAGCGCGTGGGTGCAGGAGGTGGTGAGGAGCACCCGGGCGGCCCCCAGCTCGCGCTCCAGGATCGCCTGGCAGCGGCGGGTGAACTCGCCGTCGCCGGAGATCTTCCCCTTGGCGACCGCCTCCTGCATGTAGCGGAACTCGGTCCCCACCTGGGCAGGGCGGTTGAACGGAATGCTGTACTCGGCCATTCAGGGCTCCGCCGGGCAGGGAGCGAGGGGCGGCCGGGAGTTGGCGCCAGCCACTCGGTCCCACAGCACGGTTTTCAGATGGGCGGATAGTACCAGAACTGGCTCCTTGGCAGGACCCCGCTTTTCTGCCAGGATGCGCCGACCGCCATGAAAGACGATCAGGACCCACCCGCGCGCTTCGACCGGCGCCAGCTCTTCAAGGGAGCGGCGGCGGCCGGCCTGGTCTCCGCCCTGGGCGGCCTCGAGAGCGCCAGTTGCGGCGGCCGGCGGACCCCGTCCGGCCACGGCCATGACCACGACCTCATCCGGTCGGAGAACGCGAAGCCCGGCACTACCGACTGGCTTCTGACCCGCACCGAGGTCGACCCGGCGACCAAGTACCGCTGCCCGGCGATCGAGGGCTACTGCTCGCGGACGAGCCTCAAGGCGGGCGAGCGGCTGTCCATCTTCGTCAGCACCAACCCGGCCTCCCCCTTCACGATCGACCTCTACCGGATGGGCTGGTACGGCGGCAAGGGGGGGCGGTTCCTGGAGCGCCTCGGCCCCTTCAAGGGCCAGGTCCAGCCCGATCCCGAGATCGGCCCCGAGCGCCTGCGCGACTGCCGCTGGGAGCCGGCGGCCGAGATCGTCATCCCCGACAGCTGGCCGAGCGGCGTCTACCTGGGGAAGCTCACCGCCCAGACCGGGGGCATCCAGAGCTACGTCGTCTTCATCGTCCGCGACGACCGCGCGTGCGACCTCCTCTTCCAGTCGAGCGATTCGACCTGGGCGGCCTACAACCGCTGGCCGAGCCAGTTCTCGCTTTACGACGACGGCAGGAAGGTCTGGTACTGGGGACCCGGGGTGCGGGTGAGCTGGAACCGGCCCTACGGCAAGTACTGCCAGATCGTCGACACGCCGCTCTCGCAGGGCTCCGGGGAGTTCCTCCTCTGGGAGCTCCCCCTGGTCTTCTGGCTGGAGCAGCACGGCTACGACGTCTCCTACACGAGCAACCTCGACACCCACTCCGACCCCCAGGGGCTGCTCCGCGCCCGGACCTGGCTGTCGGTGGGGCACGACGAGTACTGGACGACCGAGATGCACGACAACGTGCTGGCCGCCCGGGACGCCGGGGTCAACCTCGCCTTCCTCTCCGCCAACACCTGCTACGGGGTGATCGATTTAGGCCCCGACGCCGCCGGGGTGCCGAACCGGACCCTCTCCCGGGTCGGCCAGTACGGGCCGCTCGAGGCGCAGAACGTCGTCGACTTCCCGGAGCTCAACGGGCTCCGGAAGAACGGCCCCGACGAGTCGCTCCTGGTCGGCGCCCGCACCAACTACCCCCTGACCGGCGGCGCCGACTGGGTCTGCGCCCGGGAGAAGCACTGGCTTTTCGAGGGCACCGGGATGAAGAACGGCGACGGCATCCCGGCCCTCGTGGGCTGGGAGTGGCACGGCCACCCGGCGGCGATCCCGGGGCTCGAAATCGTCGCCGCGGGCGACGTCCGGCCGCGCGGCCGCGACGGCCTCCACGGGCACTACACGGCCACGGTCTATCCCGGCCCCAAGGGGAACTTCGTCTTCAACGGCGCCACCATCTGGTGGTCGACCGGCCTCTCCTCCCCGCCCGGGTTCCAACTCCCCCGCTTCGGCCGCACCCGCCCGCTCGGCCCCGACCCGCGAGTGCAGCGGATGACCGCGAACCTCCTGGCCCGGGGCCGGCGGGGGTAGATTCGCGGTCACCGGGCGTGCGCTCACCCCGCCCGCTTCCGCACCTGCAGCCAGTACTGACTGTCGCAGTCGATCCCCTCCACCTCCTCGATGCGTAACGAGCGCTGCTCACATTGCTCCACGATCCACCCGAGCCGGTGCCGGATCACACCCGGCACATCCGACTCATGGCTCGTCCCTACCCACGACCCGCCTTGATAGTCCTCATCCCGCGTTCGAGCCGGAAGGTACGACGCCAGCAGCACGCCCGTCTCCGCCGCATCCCGAGCAAACGCGTCAAGGCTCGCCTCGATCTGCGCCTTGCTCGCATGCGTCCAGATCGAGCGCGCGACGAAATAGTCGAAGCGCGTCCCGAACACAGACGTATCGAACCTGGCGTTTTCGTCGAACCGGGGCCGCTTCCGCGCGATCTCCTCGGCCGAGAAGAGGTACCGCAACCCATACTCGACGCGAGCCCGCGCGGGCTCGATCCCGCAGTAGCCTCCCGGCTCGAGGAAGCGAACCAGCCAGTAGGCGATCCGAAGGCATCCGCAGCCGATCTCGACGACGCGCGACTCCGGGCACAGGCCGGCGCCGAGGAGCGCGATCAACTGCTCGCGTCCGGCCTGCTCGAACGTCTCGACCGGAACCCCGAGAAAGCCGTGGTTCGCCATCATCTCGTGCGCTCGCCGCTGAACATCAGACACGGATCTCCTCCTTTGATCTCCCGATACACACCCCGGCTTCTCTTGCTGCTCGAGACCTAACCAAACAGCCTCAGCGAGGATAATGCAGCAAGCAACGCGAGCCAACTCAGCGTGAGGGTCAGGCCCGGTCAGGTGCCAGCCGTCTGCTGCCCCTCCGATCCTACCGAAGCGAGAGGCGGCCACCCGCGGCGGGTCCTGACGGCGCGGCATCCAAGAAGGAAGATGCAGGCGGGGCCTCGGTCTCTTGACAAACCCGAAAAGTATCTACACCCTATAGCTATGGCAACTGCAAAGCTCTTCCAGCACGGTGGCAGTCAGGCCGTTCGT
>JAXDLD010000368.1:0-5157 GCA_034666805.1 Acidobacteriota bacterium | reverse complement strand
GCCCTGGCGCTCGCCCTGACCGCCCAGGCGGCCGCCGCCCGCGGCGACGGCGCCCGGGCGCGCGGCACCATGGACCAGGCGACCGCCCTCGTCGTGCACGGCGAAGACCTGGGGGTCCGGCTGGGCGTCGCAGTGCGCGCCGCCCGCCTCGCCGCCGCCACCGGCCGGCGCGACCAGGCCGCCGCCGCTCTCCTCACCGCACGCGACGAGGCGCAGCGCGCCGGCCTCGTCGAGCCCCGGCTCCAGGCCGACCTCACCCTCGCCGAGGTCGAGGCCGCGCAGGGCCAGACGGAAGACGCCCGCGTCCGCTTCACCGCCCTGGCCGCTGAGGCGCGCGGCAAGGGCTACGGCCTGATCGCGCGGAAGATCAAGGGGTTCTGATTCGCCTTCAGCTTCCGCTGGGGAGAGCCCGCCGGCCGGGCGCCACGACCGCCATGCCAACCGCCGCGACGAGGGCGATCAGGGCCCCCATCTGGAACGCGGCCGGCGATCCCCAGCGGTCCCATACCGCGCCGAAGAGCAGCGAGGCCGGCAGCGCGGCGATGCCGATCGCCAGGTTGTACCAGCCGAAGGCGGCCCCCCGCCGGGTCGCCGGCACCAGGTCGGCCACGAGGGCGTTCTGCACCCCTTCGGTCAAGCCGAAGTAGAGCCCGTAGGCGGCGAAGAGAGCCCAGGCCTGCCACGCCGCGTGCGCCCGGGCGAAGGCGAAGTAGACCGCGGCGTAGACCAGCCAGCCGGCGACGATCAGGGGCTTCCTGCCCAGGCGGTCCGAGAGGATGCCGCCCGGAGTGTTGGTCACCGCCTTGACGACGTTCAGGACCGCCCAGATGATCGGGATGAGCGCGGTCGCCACTCCGAGCTGATTGGCGCGCAGGAGAAGAAAAGCGTCCGTCGAGTTGCCCAGGGTGAAGAGGACGAGGACGCCGAGGAAGCCCCAGAAACGGCCGCCCATTTTCCCCTCGAAGCGGCCTTCCAGGCGGCCGACCTTGGGCTTTGCCGACTCGGCCGAACGCGGCACCTCGCGCACCCAGAGGATGAGGACGAGCATGGCGAGCGCCCCTGGGACCGCGGTCCAGAGAAAGACCTGGCGCAGGTTGAGCCCCTGCCAGCGGAGGAGGGCGAAGGCGATGAGGGGACCGAGCATGGCCCCGGCGTTGTCGCCGGCGCTGTGGAAGCCGAACGCCCGGCCGCGGAACCGCGGATCGACCGAGTCGGCGATCAGGGCGTCGCGGGCCGAGCTGCGGATCCCCTTCCCGACCCGGTCGGTGACCCGGATCGCCAGCACCTGGGAGAACGACTGGGCCAAGCCGACGAGGGGACGGATCGCGGAGGCGAGCCCGTAGCCCCAGACCACCAGCGGCTTCCTCCGGCTCACCCGGTCCGACCACCAGCCGGAGACCAGCTTCAAGATCGCCGCCGTCGACTCGGCCGCCCCCTCGATCGCCCCGACCGAGGTGGCGCTGACCTTCAGGACCGCCGAGAGGAAGACCGGCAGCAGCGGGTAGGCCATCTCGGTCGCCACGTCGGTCAGGAAGCTGACCGTGGCCAGCGCCAAGACGTTCGCCGGCAGGCGTGGAGCTTTCGCCGGTCCCCCTGAGGTCGCCTCACCCATGGAATCCGCCCTCCGAAGCGCCCTAAAAACGAGCGGCCGGCAAGATGCCGGCCGGGTCGCAAACTTCTTCTCGCGCGGAAAGCTCCTACGAGCTCTCTCCACGCTTCGCCTTCGGGGCGCCACCGCCGGCTTTCGCCTTGCCCCCCTTGGCCTCCTTCGAACCGTCTTTGGGCGATGCCTTCGGCGTCGCCTTGGGGGCGGCCTTCTTGCCCTTCTTCTCCTCGGGAGGCGGAGCAGCGGCCCCCGCCTCGCGATCGACGAACTCCAGGACCGCCATCTCGGCGCCGTCGCCCAGGCGCGGTCCGAGCTTGACGATCCGCAGGTATCCGCCGGGCCGCTCGGTGAAACGCGGCGCGATCTCGTCGAACACCTTCTTGACCATCGTCCGCCGCTTCTCCGTGTTCGGAATCCAGCGCAGCACCCAGCGCCGGGCGGCGATCGTCCCCTGCTTGCCGTGCGTGACCACCTTCTCGGCGATCGGACGCAGCTCCTTGGCCTTCGGGAGCGTCGTCACGATGCGCTCGTTCAAAATCAGGGAGGCCAGTTGGTTGCGGAAGAGGGACTCACGATGGGCGGTCGTCCGCCCCAGCTTCCTGCCTTTGACCGCGTGACGCATGATGAGTCTCCTTAGGCCTTAGGCCGAAACCCCAACCGGGCGATCCGGCACGTCCATCCCCAGCGACAGGCCCAGCTTGTCGAGCACTTCCTGGACCTCCTCTAGCGACTTCCGGCCGAAGTTCTTGGTCTCCAACATGTCCTTCTCGCTCCGCCGCACGAGGTCGCGCAGAGTGTGGATGTTGGCATTCTTGAGCGAGTTGGCCGAGCGCACCGAGAGGTCGAGCTCGTCGATCTGCTTGGCGAGCAGGGCGTCTAAGCCCGCGAGCTCCTCGCGGCCGAGCTCCCCGCCGTCCTGGCGCAGGCTCTCCTCGCTCTGGATGAAGATGCCCAGGTGGTCCTTCAAGAGCATCGAGGCGAGCGAGACCGCCTCCTCCGGGCTGATCGTCCCGTTCGTCCACACCTCCAGGATCAAGCGCTCGTAGTCGGTGGTCTGGCCGAGGCGGGCCGCCTCGACCCGGTAGTTGACCCGCCGGACGGGGCTGTGGGCCGAGTCGAGCGGAATCCAGCCGATGCCCATCGACTCGTCGAAGTTGCGGTCGGCCGAGACATAGCCGCGGCCCCGCTTGATCTGGGCCTGGAGCTTCAAGTGCCCCTCTTCGTTCAAAGTGGCGATGTGGACTTCCGGGTCGAAGACCTCGATCTGCGGGTCCTCGCCCATCTGGCTCGCGGTCACCGCGCCGGGGCCCTGGACGTCGACCGAGAGAACCTTGGCCTCCTCGGTGTGCAGCTTCAAGGGCACCTGCTTCAGATTGAGGATGATGTCGGTCACGTCCTCGCCCACACCCGGGATGGACGAGAACTCGTGCAGCACGCCCTCGATGTGGATGGCGGTGATCGCCGCTCCCTCGATCGAGGATAGGAGGCAGCGCCGCAAGGCGTTGCCGATGGTCGTAGCGAATCCCCGCTCGAACGGCTGGGCGGTGAACTTGCCATAAGTCGAAGACAGCGTCTCCGACTCTATGTCGATGCGCTTGGGGCGCTGAAAACCTTTCCAAAGCATAGAAACTCCTTTTCCGAGTTAGCGGCTGTAGAGCTCGACGATCAGCTGCTCCTGGATCGGCAGCTTGATGTCCTCGCGGGCGGGCAGGCGGAGCACCTTGCCACTGACGTTCTCCGCATCGAGCTCCAGCCACTCCGGTACCCCGCGTCCGCGCGCCGTCTCGACGCTCGAGCGGATGAAGGCGTTCTTGCGGCTCGCCTCCTTGACCACCACGGACTGACCGGCCTTCACCTGATATGAGGGGATCGTGATCTTCTTGCCGTCGACTAAGACGTGGCCGTGGCGCACGAACTGGCGCGCCTGCGGCCGGGAGGCGGCGTAGCCCAGGCTGTAGGCGACGTTGTCGAGGCGCCTTTCGAGCATGATGAGGAGGTTCTCGCCGGTGATCCCCTTCCTCCGGTCGGCCTCCTCGAAGTAGGTGCGGAACTGGGCCTCGAGCACACCGTAGATCCGCTTGACCTTCTGCTTCTCGCGGAGCTGCAGGCCGTAGCCCATGGTGCGGCGGCCACGGCGGGTGCCGTGCTGGCCGGGGGGAAAGTTGCGGCGCTCGACCGCGCACTTCTCCTTGAAACAGCGATCGCCCTTCAAGAACAGCTTCATCCGTTCGCGCCGGCAGAGCCGGCAGACGGGTCCCGTGTATCTTGCCACTGTGATTTTCTCCTTGAAACGTCCTCTCCCCGACGCTACGGGGATTTCAACTCGGGAAGACGCCCGGCGGCCTCCGGAACACCCGGAGGCTCTCTCGCCGGTCGAATATCGGCGCGTGGGCTAGACCCGGCGGCGCTTGCGCGGCCGGCAGCCGTTGTGCGGGATGGGGGTGACGTCCTTGATCGACTTGACCTCGATGCCGGAGGCCTGGAGAGCCCGGATCGCCGACTCGCGGCCGGCTCCCGGACCATTCACCATCACGTCGACCGAGCGCAGCCCCACGTCCTTGGCGCCGTTGCCGGCGTTCTGCGCCGCGACCTGGGCGGCGAAGGGCGTACCCTTGCGCGAGCCCTTGAACCCGATCCGGCCGGCCGAGGACCACGACACGAGGTTGCCCTCGGGGTCCGCGATCGAGATGATCGTGTTGTTGAAGGTCGCCTGGATATGGGCCACCCCATGGGGCACCAGGCGCTTCTCCTTCTTCTTCGCGCCCTTGCGCTCCTTCTTACCACCTTCCTGTTTCGCCATTTTATTCCCCGACTTGCCTTCCTGACCTACTTCTTGGTGGCCTTCTTCTTACCCGCCACGGCGCCGCGGCGCGGCCCCTTCCGGGTGCGGGAGTTGGTCTGGGTGCGCTGCCCGCGGACGGGCAGCCCCTTGCGATGGCGGACGCCGCGATAGCATCCGATCTCCATCAGGCGCTTGATGTTCTGGGCCACCTCCTTGCGGAGGTCGCCCTCGACCCGCCCCTCGTCCTGGATGACCTTGCGGATACGCCGCGCCTCGTCCTCCGTCAGATCCTTGACCTTGGTGATCAAGGGGACGTCGGACTTGCCGAGGATTTCCTTCGAGCGGGACCGGCCGATACCGTAAATGTAGGTCAGGCCGACCCAGACCTGCTTGTTCTGGGGCAGATCCACCCCTGCGATTCGTGCCATAGTCTTTTCCTATCCCTGACGCTGTTTGTGCTTGGGGTTCTCGCAGATGACCCGCACGACACCCTTCCTGCGCACCACCTTGCACTTGGGGCAGATCCGCTTGACCGATGAACGTACCTTCATAACTCTGCTTCCTTTCCGTGCGCCGCCTACTTCAGCCGATAGACGATGCGCCCCCGGTTGAGGTCATAGGGCGAGAGCTCCACCAGCACCCGGTCCCCGGGGAGAATGCGGATGAAGTGCTTCCTCATTTTGCCCGAGATGTGGGCGAGCACCTGGTGCTTGTTCTCGAGCTCGACCTTGAACATGGCGTTCGGGAGCGGCTCTTTGACCGTTCCCTC
>JAXDLD010000367.1:0-2573 GCA_034666805.1 Acidobacteriota bacterium | reverse complement strand
CTGCGGCGCCGGAGCCTGGCGCGGCCGCCTGACCAGCGACCAGCTCCGTCGTCTCTATCTCTGGTTCGACTCCTGGGGACCCTTCCAGAGCGGCGCCGAGCAGGATCAGCCGGGGACCGCGCCGGTGCGGCTGGTCTTCGCCGGCCATGGCCAGGCCGCCCCTTCGCCCGCGGAGCGGACCGCCGTCGCCGACTTCGCCGCCAACCTCTACCGCGAGCTCGCCGCCCGCCACCCCGCGCCCATCTCGCCGATGTCGCCACCCCCTCCACTCGCGCAGGGGAAGCTGGCCGGCAAACCCGCGATCAAGGGCAGCCCCGCTCCGCCGACACCGCCTGCGCCAGCACCCGAGCCGGCCGGGCCGCGGGCCCTGCGTCCCGAACTGCCGCCAGCGGCCCACGAGCCGCCGCCCGTGGCCGCCCCCGCCATCCCGCCGCCAGCCCCTACCGCCGCACCACCCCGCCCAGCCCCCCGGCGATGAGCGCCGCGACGTCGGCGAGCACCCGGGGCATGACGAGGCCGGCGGGGGTCGCTAAGTAGCGGGGGCTCCAGACCGGGTCGAACTTCTCCTTGTACTGGCGCAATCCCTGGAAGTTGTAGAAGTGCTCGCCGTGGCGGAAGACCATCGAGCCCAGCCGGCTCCAGAGGGGGGCGAGCGCCCGGTTCTCGAGGCCCGCGAGCGGAGCCATCCCGAGGTTGAACCAGCGGAAGCCCTCCGCCTTCCCCAGGAGCATCAGCTCGATGAAGAGGTAGTCCATGACGATGCTGCCGATGTCCGGCAGGTGGCGCATGAGGTCGATCGAGATCTCCTCCTGCTCCGCCCCGCGCCAGAGGTTGGCGAAGGCGACGATCTTCTCCTCCTTCTTGACCAGGGCGAGCGGGAAGCGCTTCAGGTACTCCTCGTCGTAGTAGCCGAGTGAGAACCCCTTCTCGCGCACGCTCTTTTCGGCCAGCCAGGAGTCCGAGATCCGCCGGATCTCGGGGAGGATCTCCGGCACCCCGGCCGCCGACACCACCTCGAAGCGGTAGCCCTCGTTGACGCTCTTCCGGTGCGCCCAGCGGAGCGTCTTGCGCTCCCGCCCTTCGAGGCTGAAGTCGGGGAGGGGGACCCGCCCCTCCTGGCCGAGCTTCAAGAGCGTCAGCCCGAGGTCGGCATAGAGATAGAGGTCGCGCTCGCCCACCTGGTAGAAGACCGGCCAGCCGCCGTGCTGGTCCGAGAGCTCGCGGAAGCGCCAGGCCAAGTCGATGCGGTCGCTCTCGGGTCCCACCGGATCGCCCATGGCCACCCAGCTCCGCCGCATGATGCCGTACATGACGAACGCCGTGCCGGCCTCGTTGAAGAGGATCTCCTTGTCCCCCAGGAGGGCGAGGTAGGCATAGGTGCGCCGCGAGCTCGCGGCGACCGCCGCCGCCTGGTCCAGATCCACCGGGTTGGGGAGCGACGGCTCCGGGGCCGCCGGCCGCATCAGCCGTTCGAGGGCGATGGCGAGGGCCACCCCGAGCACCGCTACCCCGGCGCGGAGGAAGCGCGAGGCGTTGCCGCCTCTCCGGAGCGTGAACTGCCACCAGAGGTCGTTCGAGTAGTCGACTCGCTTGTAGGCGAAGAAGCCGAGCCAGAGCGAGCCGAAGATGACGATGCTGATGGCGGTGATCCAGCGCGGGGTGAACGACTCGCTGGTCAGCGAGGCCTTGCGGTAGAAATGCCGCCGGCAGGGGATAAGACAGGCGAGCATCAACGAGAGGATCATCGCCTCCTCGTAGTCGAGCCCCTTCAAGAGCGAGACGACGATGCCGGTGCCTAAGAGGATGACGGCGAGCTGGTAGGCGGCGTCCAGCCGGCGCTGGAGGCCGGCGGCGAGGAAGAGGAGGCCCACTCCGGCCAGGCTCCCCACGAAGTGCGACACCTCGATCACCGGGAGCGGGAGGAGGGCGTTCAGCCAGGAGAGGCGCGAGCCCACCGCCGGGGTGGCTCCCGAGACGAGGAGGATCGCCCCGCCCAGGAAGGTAGTCGCCGCGAGCACCTGCGGCACCACCGAGGGGGCCCGCTTGCCGAAGAAGCGGGCGACTTTTCCGAGCTGCGCCCGGCGCCCGAACACCTCGTGGGCGGCCAGGAGCACCGTCGAGGCGATCAGGGGGCAGAAGTAGTAGATGGCGCGGAAGGCGACCAGGCAGCCCAGGATCTGCTGGCGCGGCAGCTCTCGCGGCAGGAGGAGGATCATGAGGCTCTCGAACACCCCGAGGCCGCCCGGCACCTGGCTCACGAGGCCGGCCACCTGGGCTAAGAGGAAGATGGCCAGGAAGCTCGGGAAGTTGATCCCCCAGGCGTCCGGCACCAGGGCGTAGAGGGCGGCGCCGGCGAGCGCCCAGTCGAGCGAAGCGATGCCGATCTGCGCCAGTGCGAGCCGGGTGCCGGGCAGCACCAGCTCGATGCCGCGGAAGGCGAGCGGCCGTTTGAGCCGGGCGTTGACCAGGACATAGGCGATGAGCAGGCCGAGGATGGCGCCGCCCACCCCGCGCGCCGCCCAAACCTGGAGGTGGAGGACCTGCTCGACCGCCCGCGGCTCGACGACGAAGGT
>JAXDLD010000366.1:0-7925 GCA_034666805.1 Acidobacteriota bacterium | reverse complement strand
CGGCCCTCCGGCCTGCGCCTTCTGGACGAGGAGGAGAGGAGAGGCGGTGAAGGGGGAGCCGTAGAGGTCGAAGGCGAGGAGCCGGAGCGCCAGGAGGCCCTTGGCCTGTTCCCCCGCCTGGCAGACGACGCCCACGGGGCCCGGGGCCGACAGGGTGAGGGTGAGGACCTCCTCGGCGGCGAGGCGCACCCCCCGGGCGCCCGGAGCGGCCTCCGCGGCGGGCGTCAGGCGGCGCCGCGCCGGGTCCCAGGCGAGCTCGCCGGAGGGATCGGGGGAGATCTCGCCGAGCTTCACCCGGCCCGCCTTCAGATCCTTGGTCCGGCGGGCGAGCCCGCGCTCCGCGAGGACCGCGAAGTAGCGCTCCATCGCCTCCCCGGCCGAGAGCCCGTCGTAGGGGCCGGTGCGGTAGGTGACCCCGGTCTTGACCACCGGCGGGGTGAGCCAGGCGGCCGGGCTGCCGTCGAAGCCCGGGGGGACGAGCGCGAAGCGGATGGGCAGGCCGATGGCGCGGCCGAAGGCAAGGTCGGTCGCGTCGTGGGCGGGGTTGACGAGCACGGCCCCGGTGCCGAAGTCGGGCCGCACCCAGTCCGCCACCCAGACCGGGAGGAGGTCGCCGGTCAGGGGGTGCCGTACGTAGCGCCCGGTGAAGCGGGGCGCCGGCGGCGGGGCGCCGGCGTCCGCCAGCGCCTCCGGCACCGCGAGCGGGTGGTCGGGGTGGATCGCGATCGCCGCCGCCGCCGGGCAGGGGGACCAGTCGGTGATGAACACCTCGACCGCCGCGGTCGCCGGGTCCCCGCCCTCCGCGAACGGGAAGCGGAGGATCGCCCCCTGGCTGGCGCGGAAGGCCTCGGCCTGCTTCTTCCGCACCGGCTCGGGGAAGCCGGAGGCCGGCTCGGCGGCGAGGACGCTCTCGACCGCCGGCGCCGAGGCGGTATAGAAGACCGCGATCGGTTCCCCCTCGGCGGTCGCCGGGGCCGCGGCGAACGAGAGGAGGCCCTTGCCGGCGAGGGTCGCGAGGGCGGCGAGGATCTCGGGGGTGCCGGGGGCCGTCTCGGGGACCGGGCCCTCGGCATCGGCGTCGGCGTCGGCCAGGCGGGCCAGGAGCTCGACCCAGGCGGCGGAGCGCTCCCGGTCGAGCCGCGAGGCGCCCCCCAGGAGCGCCAGGATGCGGCTCATGCCATGACCCACCCCCCCCCGACCCGCGAGAGCACGTAGCCGCAGCGCCCGCGGTGCTCCCCGGGGAGGGGGACGAACCCCGTCACCTGGTAGCCGCGCCCGAAGTAGCAGGGGAAGATCTCCCGGAAGCAATCGGTCCAGGCGCGCGCGACTTCCAGGTCCACCCTTTTGATCGCCTGGATGTCGGGCGGGACCTCGACGAGCAGCGCGGGGGCGCCGCGACCGAGGTCGAAGCGGCGGATGTGCGGCAGCCCGGAGCCGGGGTGAGGAGCCACCTCGTTGACCGGCTCGGCCTCGGCCGGCGTCGCGGGCGGGGTGCCGTTCAGGCACTCTTCGACCCGCCGTTCGCGGAGCCACCACTCGACGAGGAAGCGGTCGGTCGGCATCCCGGCGTTCAGACCGCCCGAGAACGTGCCGTAGCAGTTCGGCAAATAGCGGGAGGCGACGCACCCCAGCTTGTGCACGTTGAGCTTGGCGTTGGGGCTCGCCAGCGGGTCGAAGGTCCAGGTGATGAGTTTGATCCCCTGGGCGAGGGCGACCTCGCGTTGCACCGCCTTGAGGTGGAACCCCAGGTTGCTGTTACGAAGCTCCGGGTCGACCGCCATCAGGACCGAGCACTGCTTGAGTCCCCCGTCCTCGGTCATGCCGAGGAAGGAACAGACGAAGCCGACGAGCTGCTCCCCGACGAAGGCGCCGATCGCCATACCGCCGTTCTCCTGGGCCGTGATCATCACCAGCGGCGACACGCAGCCGACGTCGTCCGGCCCCCAGATGCGGGCCTGGAGGAGCTCGCATTGCCGGTACTCCGCGAGAGTCTCGAGCCGCCGCAGATGGAGGTCGAAAGTCCGGGAGGCGGAGGCGATCCGGACCTGGCGTGAGTACGGCTCTCCCGAGACTCCCCAAAAGATCGAGGGTTCTTTCTCGATCAACACGGGCTCTCCTTTCAGACGAACTCCCGAGCGCGCGACAAGGCACTAATCTAATGGTACCACCCTCCTGGATTGTCGGCGCACGAACCCCGGAAGTCGTCGTGGAAGCAAAAAGGGGGCGGAGCCTCACGGCCCCGCCCCCGGTCTATTTTCACGCCTGGGCGAGCTATTTGCTGAAGTTGGCCTGGACGGACGTGTTCTTGCCGATGATGATCGTGCAGGTCGGAGCCGTGCCCGAGCAGGCGCCGCCCCAGCTCACGAAGGTCTTGCCGGCGGCGGGCGTCGCGGTCAGGGTAATCGCCGTGGTGTCGATGAACTTGGCGGAGCAGCTGCTGCCGCAGTTGATGGCGCGGTCGCCGGACGGGGTGGCGGTGACCGTCCCGGAGTTGCTGCGGCTTACAGACAGGGTGTACAGCGCCTGGAACTTGGCCCCCACCTGCATGGCGCCGTTGACGGGGATGGTGCAGGTGAGCTGCGTGCCGGTGCAGGCGCCGGTCCAGCCGGAGAAGACGTCGCCGCCGGGGATCGCGGTGAGCGAGAGCGTCGTGCCGTTGGTCGTGAAGACCGAGCAGAGGTTGCCGCACTTGATCTTGTTGTTCGAACCGTTCACCGTGCCGCTCCCGGTCCGGGTGACGGTGAGAGCGTCCGGAATCACGTTGACCGCCGAGTTCTGGGCCGCGATGAAGCCGCCGAGCTCGCCGGCCGAGGGGGCGGTGCAGGTGGTATCGGCGCAGACCACCTTGTGGGTCGTCGCGTCATAGGCGCCGGTGTAGGCGTAGGTCTCATAGCGGCGGATGATCGCCCGGGTGTCGGGGCTGATGGTGCCCTGGTTGCGATTGCGCGTTTGATTGCCGTTGCTGGGCGGTGAGGCCTGCAGGATGTCCCAGGCGACCTCCAGCTGGGTCGCGTCCTGGGGCACGATCGGGCTGTTGCTCGTCAGGTCCTCCGGCGTCGCCTCGCGGGTGAGCTGGGTCTTGTAGACCTTGATCCACTGGGCGTTGCCGAAGACCTCGGGCGTCTCGGGCGGCTCGGGAGCCTCGACCTGGGCGACGACGGTGGGAGAGGCACCCACGGCGCCGCCGATCACCGACCAGCTCGGGAAGGGGATGGCGACGTTCGGCTCGGCCGGGATCAGCGTGCCCGGGTTCTGGGAGTCTTCGATCAGCCAGCGGCCGGTGGCCGTAATCACGTTCTGGCTGGGGCGCAGGCCCTGGCCGAGGGCCTCGCAACCGGCGGTGGCATAGGTGGCGCCCGCCTGGTAGCAGTCGTTCCAGTTGTAGGGGGCGCCCGGCGTGTGCTGGGGCGTCCGCTTGGCGTAGGAGTGCGAGTTGGCGTTGTAGGGGCTCTCCCAGCGGACGGTGACGCCGGTCGCGTAGGGGGCCACGATCGCCGCGCCGTACTGCTGCCCGGGCGCCGTGTAATAAAGGTCGTTGAGCGTCGCCCCTTCGAGCCGGATCTCGAAGCCGTGCGCGTCCTGCCCGGTCTCGTTGACGACGTCGAAGTTGCTGAGGTAGCCCTGGAGGGTGGCCGTCTGCGCCCGCGCCGCGATGGGTAGGGCGAGCAGGCCGATGGAGAGGGCGGCGGTCAGGAGGGACTTGCGGCGATAGGTGGACATGGCTTCTCCCTTGAGCAGGTTGCTTACCGTTTGCCGATGCGGATCGAATCGGCGATGCGTCATGTTCTCGATGGGTGAGACAGCCCAAGGGCGCCGCTGGAACAACGATCTTTCGCCAAGATCGATCTTCGTCCTCTCAGGGGGGATCGCTATCCGGCCCGGAGCCGTGGCACCGGGCCGGAGTACCGCTCACACTCGCGCCGTGGCGCGGGGTCCCGTCGGAGCCTCGACGGTTTCGGCGGCGGCGAGCCGGGCGAGAGCGAGGGCGCCCAGCGAGAGACCGAAGTCGCGGAGCGCGACGTCAAAATAGCCGGGCACCAGCAGCAGGTCGAGGATGATGGCCCACAGCCAGCCGGCGACGACGTAGGCGCCGAGCCGTGGCCGGAACCAGACCAGGAGACCGGCGACGATCTCGATCACCCCCACGACGAGCATGAAGGTGTGGCCCGGGAAGGGCAGCAGCTTGGCGATCGTCGGCGACAGGTACTGATCCCAGTTGACGAGCAGGTGCAGGAACTTGTCGAGCCCGGCCACGATCGGCAACACGGTGAAGCCGATATGGAGGATCGAGTACGCCTGACGGGTCGCGTCGTGTCTGACTTCCATGTTTTCCTCTCTTTCCTTGTAGTCCCCTTACCATTAGAGCAACCTTTCCCGAAACGGTTACAGCGCCCTTCCCTCGCTCGGTCGTCCGCGCTACGCTCGCCGTCTCATGGACCGGCACCGTTTTGGCCGCGCGCTCCCGATCTGGGCCGGCTGTGCCCTGCTGCTCGCGGCGCGTGTCTTCGCGGCCCGGCCTGCCGAGCCGCCAGCCGCCGCGGCGTCTCTCGATCGGGCCGCTGCCCTCTACCAGCAGGGCCGGCTCAAGGAGGCGCTGGAGGATTTCCGGGCGCTGGCGGCGAGCACCGATCCGGCGCTGGCGGAGGTCACCGCGGAGGCGCGGCACAACACCTGCGCTTTAGAGAATGAGCTCGGCGACTACCGCGCCGCTCTCCCCGACTGCCGGGAGGCGCTCCGCCTGCGCCGCTCCTTAGGGAACGCCGGGGATCCGGCGAGCCTCGGCCAGGCGCTCAACAACCTGGGGCTCGCGCTCGAAATGCTGGGGAGCACGGCGGAGGCCGAGGCGAGCTACCGCGAGGCCCTCGCGCTCAACCGCCGCCGCGGCGACGCCGAGGGCGAGGCGATCAACCTCGGCAACCTGGGGGCGCTCGCGGCCTCGACCGGGAGGTACGGAGAGGCCCTGGCGCTCCACACCGCGGCGGCCGAGCTCGCCAGCCGCAACCGCAAGGCGCCGTGGGCGGCCGAGCAGCTCCGGGTGGCGAACATCAATCAGGGGACGGTCCTGGGGAAGCTCGGCGCCTACCGGGAGGCGCTCGACCTCTATCGCGGCATGCTCGCCGGGACGACCGCGCCGCGGGACCGCGCGGCGCTCCTCGTCAACACCGGCGTCCTCTACCGCAACCTGGGGGACCCGGTGCGGGCGGCGGATGCCTTCCGCGCGGCGATCGCGGCCTATACCCGGCTGGGGGACACGGCATCTCTCTCGAACGCCTGGCTGAACCTCGGGCTCGCCCAGCACAGGAACCTCGCCGAGCCGGCGGCGGCGGAGCGCTCGTTCCGCGAGGCCCTGCGCCTCGCCCTGGTGAGCGGCGACCGGACGGAGGAGGTGCAGGACCTCTTCTATCTCGGCCGGCTCTTAGCCGGCACCGGGCGGTTGGATGAGGCGGCGGCGCTCTTTAGCCGTGGCCTCGCCGCCGCCGAGGCGAGCGGGGCGGCCGAGGGGAAGTGGTCGTGCCGCGAGGGATTGGGGCGGGTCGCCGCCGCCCGCGGCGAGCTGGTGCCGGCGCTCGGGGAGCTCGACCGGGCGCTCGCCGAGATCGAGCGGGTGCGCGCCGGCATCGCTCGCGGCGCCCGCCGCGCCGGCTACTTCGGCAGCAAGCGTTCGGTCTATGCCGCCACGGTCGCCGTGCTCGCCGAGCTCGAGCGCCGGGAGCCGGGGAAGGGGTGGGGGGAGCGGGCGCTCGACGTCGTCGAACGGGCCAAGGCGCGCGACCTCCTGGATGCGTTGGGCGGCGGCGCCCCGGCGGGGGAGGGCCGGGGAGCGAGCCCGCGGACCGCCGCGGCGCTGCGGAAACGGGTTGGCGATTTCGGCGGGGGCGTGGTGCTCGACTACTTCCTCGGCGAGACCGACCTCTATCTCTGGGTGATCCGCCAGGGTGGCATCCGGATGACCGACCTTGGGGCCCACGCGCCGATCCTGGCCGCCGCCGCCCGGGTGCATCGCGCCCTCGCGCACGGCGCCGACCCCCCGGCGGCCGACTTGGCCCTGCTGTCGCGGACGCTCCTCGGTCCGGCGTCGCCCCTTCCCGCCCCGGTCTTGCGCGTCGCCGCGGATGGCCCCCTGCGCTATCTCCCCTTCGAGCTTCTCCCCGACCCCGCCGCGAAATCGACGAACAGCCCGCTGATCGACCGCCTGTCGGTCGTCTATCTGCCTAGCGCCTCCATGCTCTCCGCTCCTGCCCGGGCACTCGGCGGCCGCGGCGCCCGCCCGCCGGCGCTCGACCTCGCCGGCTTCGGCGATCCCGTCCTCCGGCCGCCCGGGACGGCAATATCGCGGACCTCGCAGACCCCGCGCGGCTTCCTCCTCGAACGTTTCGGGCTCGTCCAACTCCCCGCCGCTGCGGGCGAGCTCGCCGCCGTCGCCCGCGAGCTCGGCGGCCGGCGGCGGCTGTGGACCGGTGCCGCCGCCACCGAGCGCGCCTTCCGTACCGCCGTCACCCGCGGCGCCCGGGTGGTGCACCTCGCCACTCACACGGTGATCGACGAGCGGCCGGGGCGGGGGGCGGCGATCCTCCTCACCCCGGAGGGGGGCGACGACGGTCTCCTCACCCCCGAGGAGATCGCCCGGCTGGACGATCGGGCCGACCTCACGGTCCTCGCCGCCTGCCGCACGGCGGTGGATGCCGAGGACGACGCCGCGGGCGGGGGGGCCCTGGCCTCGTTGACTGGGGCCTTCCTCGCCGCCGGCTCGCGCGGGGTGGTGGCGACGCTGTGGGACGTGGACGACGCGGCGACCGCCGCTTTCATGGCCCAGCTCTACGACCGGCTCGGCCGCGGCGACCCCCCGGCCGAGGCCCTCCGCCGCGTCAAGCTCCGGCTGCGCGCCGACCCCCGCTGGAACCATCCCAGGCTGTGGGCCGGCTACGTGCTGGTCGGCGAGGCGCCCCCCGTGGAGCCAGGCGGGAGCCTCTGGCCCTGGTGGGTGGGGCTGGCCGGGATCGCCGCGGCGCTCGCCCTCGCCCTCCGGCGCCTCAGTGGATCGTGAGGGTTCCGGTCTCCAGGATGAAATCGATCTTCTGCCCCTGGGCGTCGAGCAGCCAGCTCGCCAGGGGATCGATCTCGATCGGCGAGACCGTGCCGGCCGCGGCGCCGGCGGCGACCGTCAGGTCGACGGCGACGATCGAGCCCGGGATGGTGTTGTAGGAAGCGCCGGGGGAGGTGAAGCTCACCACCAGCAGCCCCGGCGTCCCACGGTCGACGGTGAAGACCGCCTGGCCGTAGCGGGGATCCATGCGCACCACCGGATCGCCCACGAGGAGGTCGGGATCGAAGCGCAGGGCGATCTGGCCGCCGGAGACCGCGAAGGGCTCGAAGGTCTGGGCCGCGATCGTCGCCAAGCCCCCGGCGGTCGCCGTGCCGCCGTCGGTCCCGAGAGTCCGCGGCGCGCCCGGCGCGCGGACCTCGAGGATGCCGGGGCGCGGATCGAGCACCACCTGGCGGCCGTCGGCGTCGAGGAGGGAGGTGACCTTGGGGTCGATCTCCAGGTTGAGCTTCTGGCCCGGTGCCACCCCCGGATCGAGCTGGAAGAAGAAGACCGCGAGGGGGCCGTCCGCCGCGTTGATGCCGGCCGACGGCGACTGGAACTGCAGGGAGGCGTTCGACCCCGTGGCGTCGACGGCGGCGGAGGTGCGGCTCTGGGCGTCTCCGTTGACGCTGAAGATCACCGCCGAGAGGAGAGTGGCGATCGGCGGCGAGGTCGGCGGGGGAGGGGGCGTGGAAGCCCCCGACGAGACCCGCCGGGAGCGCGCGGCCTTCGTCACCGGCTTGGCGACGCGGATGGAGACCTGCCCCTGGCGGATCGGGCGTGCCGCGTAGGTGCGCAGCACGACCGCGAAGACCCCGCCGGGCTCGGCGATCGCCCGGTT
>JAXDLD010000365.1:0-3197 GCA_034666805.1 Acidobacteriota bacterium | reverse complement strand
ATCGGCGTTTCCTGGGCCGGCGTCCGGGGTGAGGAGCACCTTCAAGGCGCGCCGCTCGCGGGCGCGCGCGCCCGCCTCGGCGAAGCGGGAGAGGGGGATCCGGTGTGTGACGAGGGGCGCCGGGTCGATGCGGCCGGTCACCAGCAGGCGGAAGACCTCGCGCTGCTCGGGCGACGAGCTCGAGTAGGTGCCGAGGAGCCGGCGCTCGGCCTTGAAGAAGGAATTCAAGTCGAGCCCCGCCCGCTCGCCCGCGGCGGCATGGGCGAAGAGGACCGTCGTCCCGCCCGGCCGGGTGAGGTCGAGGGCGGCGGCGAGCGCCGCGGCACCGCCGGCGGTGTCGAAGACGACGTCGGCCAGCTCGGCGACATCGGCGACATCGGCGACATCCGCGGCATCCGCGGCATCGGCGTCCGCCCCGAGGTCGAGCGCCCGCCGGCGGCGCTCGGGCAGGGGGTCGACCACGGTGACCCGGAGGGCCGGCCAGAGAGCTTTCAACAGCAGCAGGTGGAGGAGCCCCATGCTGCCCGCGCCGAGGATGGCGGCCCTCGCCTCGACCCCTCTCTCGATCAGCTCCCCGAGCCGTGAGCGGTGGATGCCGCGCAGGACGCAGGCGCCGGGCTCGAGGAAGACCGCCGCCTCGTCGGACAGGTGATCCGGCAGGCCATAGGCGGCGTGGCGGACGGCCCGTTCGCCCACCCGGATCAGGTCGCTGAATCCCCCGGGGGAGAGCTGGTTCTCCCGGAAGTCGGCGCAGAGGGGCTCCTCTCCCCGGCGGCAGGCGTCGCACTCGCCGCAGGCCACGTGATGGGGGGCGGCCACCCGGTCCCCATCACGGAACCCGAGGACCCCCGGCCCGACCTCGACGACCGTCCCCACCACCTCATGCCCGAGGACGCTCCCGGCCGCGGCGCCGCCGTTGTCGAGCTTCCAGATGTCGGTGCCGCAGAGGCCGCAACAGCGGAGAGCAAGGAGGATCTCGCCGCGCCCGGCCACGGGGCGCGGGAGGTCCGCGAGGCGGCTGGCCCCCCCCGCTTCGAGGACCACGGCCCGGTTGCCGCGGGCGGCCGTCGGAGCGGTGGGGGAGGGGAGGGTCATGAGGAGCGAAGGATAGCAGCGCCGTGCGAAGGGGGGATAGAATGCCGTCTCAGATGAGCCGTCGTCGCAGTACGCGTCGCCCGCGACGGGTGTCGGTGCAGTTCTGGAAGCAGGGCGAGCCCCACCCGTACCCGGGATTCACGACGAACATCTCGATGACCGGGATGTTCATCGGCACCCGCAGCCCCATGCCGTCGGGGACCCGGGTGCGCATCGAGGTGCTGGGCGAACACGGCTTCATGATCGAGGGGGTGGTCGCCCACGCCCGCAAGATCCGCGGGGAGCTGGCGCGGATCGCCCAGGCGGGGATGGGGGTGCGCTTCCTTTCGGTCGAGGACCTGGTGCGGGAGCTGCTGCCGGGGGCCGGCGGCGGGGAGGGCGCGGCGGTGGGGCCGCCGGACGCCCCGCCCCCCTTCCACACGGAAGACGATCCGTTCGAGGACATCCCCGAGCTCCCCCCCCTCCCCGAAGTGCCTCCGCCGCCGCCTCTCCAGGCGACCCCGGCGACATCGGCGACATCGGCGACATCGCCGCCAGCGGCGAACCCGGTACGCCCGCCGCCGCACGCCACGCCGGCCGGCGTCGTCCAGGGCGCCCCGGGGGCGTTCACCGTCCGCTTCCCGAGCCCCCGGCATTTCCTCGACGTCTTCGAGCGTGACATCAAAAACGGCGGCCTCTTCGTCGCCACCCGCTTCCCCGGGCGCCTGGGGGAGAGGGTGACGATTGAGCTCTACCCGACCGACGCCGAGCCGATCCTCGTCCACGCCCGGGTCGTCCAGCGCTTCGAGCCGAACGGCGCCAGCATGCTGGCGGGCATGGGGGTCGAGCTGCTGGACGTCCAGGCGGTCTGCGAGCGGCTGCGGCCGATCGTGGCCCGGCTGGCTTAAGCCCGGGTCGCTATAATCTCCCGGCATGAACGGTGGCGATCGGGTGGCGGAGGTTCTCGCGCGGCGCGGGGTGCCCTTCCTCTTTACTCTCTGCGGTGGACACATCTCGCCCATTTTGGTAGCGGCCAAGCGGCGGGGCATCCGGGTGGTCGACGTGCGCCACGAGGCCGACGCGGTCTTCGCCGCCGACGCCGTGGCGCGGATGACCGGGACGCCGGGAGTGGCCGTGGTCACCGCCGGGCCGGGGGTCACCAACACCCTGACGGCGATCAAGAACGCCCAACTCGCCCAGTCGCCGGTCGTCCTCCTGGGCGGCGCCACGGCCACCCTGCTCAAAGGGAGGGGGGCGCTCCAGGACATCGACCAGCTCGCCCTCCTGGGGCCGCACGTCAAGGAGGCCGTGACGGTCGGCGCCGTGCGCGACCTCGCCCCGGCGGTCGAGCGCGCCTTCGAGACCGCCCGCTCGGGGGTGCCCGGGCCGGTCTTCGTCGAGTGCCCGGTCGACCTGCTCTACGACGAGGCGCTGGTGCGCCAGTGGTACGGCGCGAGCGCCACGGGCGGCGGCCTCTCCGGCCGGGCTCTCCGCTTCTACCTCGGCCGGCACGCCGACCGCCTTTTCCGCGGCGCCGACCGCCGGCCTCCGGCTCCGCCCGTACCGGCGAGCGATCCGGTGCCGGAGCGCTCGGAGGTGCGGCGGGCCGCGGCCCTCTTCGCCCGCGCGAAGCGGCCGGTGCTCGTCCTCGGCAGCCAGGCGATGCTGCGGGCGCGGGAGGTGGGAGCCCTGGCCGAAGCGGTCGCCGCGCTCGGCGTTCCGGTCTACCTGGCCGGCGGCGCCCGCGGCCTCCTCGGCGCCGGCCACCCTCTCCAGATGCGCCACCGCCGGAAGGAGGCCTTGAAGGAGGCCGACCTCGTGCTCCTCGCCGGCATCCCCGCCGACTTTAGGCTCGACTACGGCCGCCAGGTGGGCCGCCGGACACGGCTCCTGTCGGTCAACCGGAGCGCCGCGGACCTGACCCTCAACCGCAAGCCGGAGCTGGGGGTTGAGGCCGACGCCGGGCTCTTCCTCGCCGACCTGGTGGCCCTGGGGGGCGACCGGGGCAAGGGGTGGGCGGAGTGGCGCGAGACCCTCCGCCTCCGTGACGCGGCGCGCGAGAAGGAGATCGACGAGCAGGCGAAGATCCCGACCGAGTACGTCAACCCCATCCATCTCTGCCG
>JAXDLD010000364.1:0-9490 GCA_034666805.1 Acidobacteriota bacterium | reverse complement strand
CGGCGTGCGAAAGCGCGCCACGGCAGTATAGTCTATTCTCCAT
The DNA here is from genome assembly GCA_034666805.1 of Acidobacteriota bacterium. Taxonomy (GTDB): domain Bacteria; phylum Acidobacteriota; class Thermoanaerobaculia; order Multivoradales; family UBA5704; genus DASQPA01. Next base: position 9,447 of record JAXDLD010000364.1, on the reverse strand, counting down.
AGAGTACGGCCCCGTGAGGCGAGGGTTCCACGCCGAAAGCGGGCTTCGGTATGCTCACCCCCCGTGTCCGACCTCCTCCGCCTTTTCTCCGCCGACACCCTGAAGACCGCGACCCGCCTCCTGGCGGCCGGACGGGTCGAGAATTCTACCTTCTTCCGCGGCGGCCTGGCCGGCGACGTCGTCGCCCCCAACGGCCGGGCCTTTGCCGCCACGCTCGTGCTCGATCGTGAAGGCATGCTCCTCGTGGCGCTCTGCCCCTGCTCGCCCACCCTCCGGGCCGGCATCCTCTGCCCGCACGTCGCCGCGCTCGCGCTCGCCGCCGTCTCTCCTGAAGCCCCGGGCCTTGGGCCCCAGGAACGCTTCGAGCGCTGCCTCTTCTACCTCCTCGCGCGGGCCGCCTTCGAGGATCGAGTGAAGGAGGTGCCGCCTCCGCCGGCTCCTCCCTTGGCGGCGCGCACGGCCAAGGAGCAGATCCTCCGCCGCCATACCGAGACCGCCGAGGAGGCCGCGCTCAAGCGCTCGGGGGTGAAAACGAATCAGCAGGCCTGGGAGGACTCCGCCTGGTATGCCTGGGCCAAGGGCTGGTTCGAGGCGCACGGCGCGGCGTGGGACTGGTTCGCGGAGGTGGCCTGGGAGAAGGGGCGGCTCGTCTTCCGGCACGCCGATGCGAGCGGCACCGTCCTCGCGCTCTCCCCAGCGCCGGCCGCGGTCGGCCGGCTGCTGCGCGATCGGGACGGCGAGTTCTTCACCCGGCGCGGGCGGCCGGTGATGGGCACGGGTCTCACCCCCTCCTTCCGGGTCGCGCTCGGCGCGGACGAGACGCTGCGGCTGACCCCCGTGGTCCTCTCGAAGATGGGCGAGCGCGAGGAGATCCGCGATCACGACACTTTAGAGAGCCTCAAGTTCGGCGGTTTCTTCTACCTGCCGGAGGCCGGCGCCTTCGCCGCCCTCACTCGCCCCGGACCCGCCTTCGCCGAACCGGAGGCCCCGCCGCAGGCCAGCCTCGGGCTCGACGGCGCCTACTCGCCTTCGAGCTTCGGCGTGCCGTTCGGCCGCGAGACGATCGTCCCGCGCGAGCAGGTGGTCCGCTTCCTCGCCCGCCATCGGGACGAGCTAGGGGGGATGCCCGCGGCGCTCCTCTCTCCCACTCTCCGGGCCGCGGTCACCGCGGAGTGGACGTCCGGGGCGACCGTGCGCCTCACGGGCGAGCGGGCCGGCCGGCTGCAGCTCGCCCTCTTCTACGACGTGGGAGGCGACAGCATCCCCTTCGAAACCCTCTTTCGGGCGCGCCGCGCCGGCCAGCCGTTCCTCGTTCACCGCGACCGGCTCGTGGACCTCAGCGCCGACTCGTTCGCCTGGATGGACGAGCTGGGGGACGACGCGGTGGCCGGCGTTGGGCCGGAGGCGCGGGTGGACGTCTCGGCGCTCGAATACCTGCGGCTGCGCTCGCACCTCCAGGGGAAGGTCACGCTCCTCGGCGAGTCGCCCGCGCTCCGGCTCTTAGACGAGCTCCGGAGCGAGCCCGCCGCACCCGAGCCGGCGGCTCTCGGGGTGCCGCTCTACGACTTCCAGGAGGCCGGCTACCGCTGGCTCTGGTTCCTCTACCAGAACGGCTTCGGCGGCCTGCTGTGCGACGACATGGGCCTCGGCAAGACCCACCAGGCCCTGGCGCTCCTCCGCGCCGTCGACCTCACCTCGGCGGGCGCGGCGCTCTTCCTGGTCGTCGGCCCCACGTCGCTCCTGCCGCACTGGGAGGAGAAGCTTAGGCGTTACCTGCCGGAGCTGCCGGTCGAGGTCTACCACGGAGCGTCGCGAAGGCTCGCCGCGACCCGCGGCGTGGTCCTCACCTCGTACGGCACGCTCAGGAACGACGCCGCGCTCTTCGCCGGCCGCACCTTTGACGTCTTCGTGCTCGACGAGATCCAGACTCTCAAGAACCGCGGCACGGTCACCTACCAGGCGCTCGCCACCGTGCCGGCCCGCTTCGCCCTCGGGCTCACCGGCACTCCGGTCGAGAACACGGTGGGCGACGTCAAGAGCCTCCTCGACTTCGTGCTGCCGGGCTACCTCCCCGGCGAGGCCGCGTTCAGGCGGCGGTTCGTGGTCCCCATCGAGGAGCGCTCCGACTCCGGCGCGCTCGGCCGGCTGCGGCGGCTGCTGGGACCCTTCGTGCTGCGGCGCACCAAGGCCCAGGTCCTGCCCGACCTCCCGGCCAAGATCGTCGACAAGCGCACCTGCTCGCTCTCGACCGAGCAGCAGGCGCTCTATCGCGAGGTCGTCTTGGCCCAAGCCGCGCTTCTCCGCGACCGCCTCGACGGCGACGCCCCGATCCCCTACCTGCACATCTTCGCCGTCTTGAGCCGCTTGAAGCAGATCTGCAACCACCCCGCCCTCGTCGACCCCGCGGCGCACGGCGACTGGACCCGCCCGTCCGGCAAATGGAGCCTGTTCGCGGAGCTCCTCGAGGAGTGCCTGGCGAGCGGCTTGAAGGTCGTCGTCTTCAGCCAGTACGTCCGCATGCTGGACCTCTTCGAGGCCTATCTCAAGAGCCGGAAGATCGGCTACGCGCTCCTCAAAGGCGAGACCGTGGACCGCGCGGGAGCGCTCGACCGCTTCCGCGACGACGACGGCTGCCGGGTCTTCCTCGCCAGCCTCCGCGCGGGGGGGCTCGGGGTCGACCTGACCGCCGCCTCGGTCGTCATCCACTACGACCGCTGGTGGAACCAGGCGCGCGAGGACCAGGCGACCGACCGCGTCCACCGGCTCGGGCAGAAGCGCGGCGTCCAGGTCTTGAAGCTGATCACCAAGGGGACGCTCGAGGAGCGGATCGACGAGCTGATCGAGAAGAAGACCCTCTTGGCGGGCGATCTCGTGCCCGAGAACGATCCCCATCTCGCCCGGCAGTTCACCCGCGAGGAGCTCAAGGAGCTGCTCGCGGGCATGGAGTCCGTTTGAACCGCTGGGTAGGGGTATATTAGGATCTCGAAGGAAACCCCATCATGCCCGCCCGTCCCATCGTCCGGCTCGGTCATCCGGCCCTCCGCATCCCGGCCCAGCCCGTGGCACCGGGACAGCTCGCCCTGCCCGCGACCCAGGAGCTGATCGACGACATGATCGAGACCATGCGGGCCGCGTCCGGGGTCGGCCTCGCCGCGCCGCAGGTGGGGGTGGGGCTCCAGCTCTTCGTCTACGAGGCCGCGCTCCGCGAGGACCGCGACCCCGGGATCCCGCTGCGGGCCGTGATCAACCCCATGCTCACCCCGCAGTCCGGCGAGATGGTCTACGACTGGGAGGGGTGCCTGTCGATCCCCGACCTCCGCGGCCTCGTCCCCCGCCACCCGGCGGTGCGGGTGCACGGCCTCGACCGCCTGGGGCAGCCGCTCGACTACCTGGCGACCGGCTTCGAGGCGAGGATCGTCCAGCACGAGTTCGACCACCTCCACGCCGTCGTCTTCCTCGACCGCATGCGCGACTTCAAGACCCTCGCCTTCTACGACGAGTGGGAGCGCTACATGGTGGGCCCTGCCGCCGAGAACGACGAGAACGACGAGGACGACGAGATCTACGAAGCGGGGGACCCGGAGGGGGAACCCGGAGATAGGGATCTCCTTTAGGTGTCGAATTCAGCGCACTTCTGGAAGCGTCATCCTGAGGGCGAGCTCCGCGAGCCGGAAGGATCTGGGCGGGGGAAAGGAGAGCGCAAGGGGGGAAGCTCCCCCACCCAGATCCTTCGGTCGCTAGGGCTCCCTCAGGATGACATCCTGGGTTGGGATCGGAGACCCCTCTAGTCCCCGCATGGCCGGCCGCGAGATCGTCATCGCCTGGGCCGGCCGCCACCAGCGCGCGAATTGGGAGGAGATCTGCGCCGACTACCGGCGGCGGATCGCCCGCTTCGGGCCGGTGCGCGACCTGCCGGTCAAGGCCCGCGAGTCGGGGGACGACCCGGGCCGCCGGCGCGCCGAGGGGCGCGCCCTCTTGGCCGCCCTCCCCGAGCCGAGCTACGTCGTGGCCCTGGACAGCCGCGGCAAGGCGGTCGACTCCGCCGGGCTCGCCGCCCAGCTCTCCCGCCTGCAGGACGAGTGGCCGCACGCCATCGCGTTTTTAATCGGCTCCGACCTCGGGCTCGACCCCGAGGTACAGGGCGCCGCCCGCTGGGTGCTCTCGCTGGGACCGCTCACTCTCTCCCACGAGCTGGCACGCGCCGTGCTTTATGAGCAACTCTTCCGCGCCCTCTCGATTGCGGCCGGAATGAGCTATCATCGCGAGCCCATCTGAGGAGAGCTACCCCTTTTACGGGGTTTCGGATCGGAAAGGAGACAGCGTGGCCAAGACACAGAAGGTCAAACCTGCCCCGGAAACGTCGACTGAAGGGTACGACGTCCTGCGCGAGCGGCTTCTGCAGCAGAAGCAAGAGATCGTCAACATGTACAAGCAGGACGTGCGCGCGGGGCAGGAGTCGGCCGACGACGGGACCGAGGACATCGTGGACCGCGCCAACAACTCCTACAACCGGGAGCTGATGTTCTCCCTCTCCGACGGCGAGCGCCAGCTCGTCCTCCAGATCGACGCCGCCCTGAAACGGATGGACGACGGGGCCTACGGGCGGTGCGCCAACTGCGGCCAGACGATCGCCATGCCGCGCCTGGATGCCGTGCCCTGGGCGCGCTTCTGCATCGATTGCCAGGAGATGGCCGAGAAGGGGCTCCTGGAAGCCGAGGCCTCCTAAGGCCCGCGCCTCCCGGGCCCATGGCAGCGCCGACAGCGAAAGCCCGGCCGGAGTCTCCGGAGAACCCGGAGGTCGAGGCCTTCCTCGCCCGCCTGACCGCGGGCGGGGCGCGGCCGGCGGTCTGCCTGGTGACCGGCGACCTCGTCCTCGCCGAGCCCGCGGCCGAGCGGATCGCCGCGGCCCTCGCCGCCACCGTCGGCTGCCCGGTCGAGAGCCACCGCCGGCCGGTCTCGATCGCCCCCCTCCTGGCCGACCTCGCGACCTACTCCCTCTTCGCCCCGGGAAAAGTCCTCCTCGCGCTCGACACCGCGGTCCTCGCTGATCGCGGCGCCGCCGCGGCTCTGATCGACGATGCGGCGGAGGGACTCCCGACTGGCAATGCGGGTGCCGGGGAGGCCCGCAGCATGGGGGCGCGCGAGCGGCAGGCGGCCGTGCGGCTCCTCCAGGCGCTCCATCTCTTCGACGTCGATCCCTATGAGGGGGGCGCCGAGAACGCGATCTCCGAGCTGCCGGGCTGGGCCCTCGAAGGGGGCCCCGGGCGGAAGGGGAAGCGCGGCAAGCGGCAGCTCGAAGACTTGAAGGCCGGCCTCGCCGCCCTGCTCGAGGGGGCGCGCCGGGAGGGGATCCAGGGGACCGGCGGCTCCGACCTCTCCGAGCTCTCCGCCATCGTCCGGGGGGGGCGCGACGGGCTCCCGGCCGGTCACGCCCTGGTCTTGGCCGAGCGGACGGCGCCCGCCGACCACCCGGTGGTCGCCCTCCTGGCCGAGAGACATGCCGTGCTCGCCCTGGGCGGGGTCGAGGCGGCGCGGGGGGGCGCCTGGGAGGGGGTCGAGGGGCTGGCGGCGGAGCTCGAACGGCAGACCGGCACCGCCATCGCCCGGGATGCCCTGGCCGAGCTCGCCCGCCGCACCCTCCGCCAGGAGGGGGACGGAAAGAAGGGCGGTTCGGGGAGCGCCGAGGCGGACTCGACGGCCCGCTTCGCCGGCGAGTACAGGAAGCTCGCCGGGCTCGTGGGCGGGGGCGCGCCAGGCGCGCCGGGAGGGAAGATCGACCGCAAGCTCGTCCTAAGGGCGGTCGAGGACCGCGGCGAGGAGGACGTCTGGCAGCTCCTCGACGCGGTCGCGCAAGGAAGGCCGGGCGAGGCGCTCGACCGCCTGCACCGGCTGATCGGCTCCGCCGAGGACCCGCTCGCCATGCGGCTCTCGTTCTTCTCCCTCTTCGCCTCCTTCTGCCGCCAGCTGACGGCGCTCCGCGGCATGATGCGGCTCGCCCGGGTGCCGGCGGGGGACGAGAACTACTCGCGCTTCAAGGACCGCCACGCCCCCTCCCTCCAGGGCAGCCTGCCGACCGGGGGCAAGAACCCACTGGCCGGCATCCACCCCTTCCGTCTCCACCGCGCCTACCTGGCCGCCTCCCGGCTCCCCGAGCCCCTCCTCGCCCGCCTCCCCGCCCTCGTGCTCGACACCGAGCTGCTCTTGAAAGGCGAGGGCACCGAAGCCGACGCGGCGCTGGCCCAGCTCGTGGGGCGGGTGGCGGCTTCGGCGCGGCGCTGAGATCCCCCGGCCCCGCCCCGCCCCCGTGCTACCATCTGGCCATGCCCCAGAGTGAGGTGACGTCGGTCCTCTGCCCCGAGTGCGGCGGCAGCGGCTGGGTGCTCGTTCCGGACGGCGGGGCGGGGCGGGCGCGGGCCTGCTCGTGCCGACGGCAGCAGATCAACTCCAGCCTGATCGAGGCCGCCGGCATCCCCGAGCGCTATGCGCACTGCAAGGTCTCGAGCTTCGTCACCGCGAGCCCGGACCCCGGCGAACGCGACCAGCTCCTCCAGGCGCGCTCGGCCGCCCAGCTCTACGTCGACCAGTTCCTGAAGGAGGGCGGCGGCTACCGCGACTCCGGCCTGCTCTTCGTCGGCCCCTCGGGCACCGGCAAGACCCACCTCGCCGTGGGCATCCTCAAAGAGCTCATCACGCGCTACGGGGTACGCGGCCGCTTCGTCGACTTCAACTCGCTCCTCTACCAGATCCAGGCGACCTTCGACCCCGGCTCGCCGGAGTCCAAGCGGCAGATCCTGGATCCCCTGACCGAGTCGGATGTCGTGGTCTTGGACGAGCTCGGCGCCCAGCAGCCGACCCCCTGGGTGCGGGACACCCTCTACCTCATCATCAATCAGCGCTACATGCGGCGCCGGCCGACCCTCTTCACCTCGAACTACTACCTGGGGCCGCCGACAGCGGAGCTGGGGCCGGGGCGACCGCGGCCGAAACCGGAGAACCTCGACCGCGGCCGCGATGCCGAGCCGGCGGCGCCGCCGGCCGACACGATGCGGCTCCTCTCGTCGCGCATCCCGGCCCCCCTGGTCTCCCGGCTCTACGAGATGGCGCAGCCGATCGAGCTCACCCGGGCCGAGGATTTCAGGCGCGAGCACCAGCGCAAGGCCCGCGTCGCTCCATGAGGCTCTCCGCCATGGACTGCCTCCGCCGCGGCCTCGCCAGCACGGGGGCGAACTGGGAGCTGGTGGTCATCCAGTGGCTGCACGGCTTCGCCTTGACCCTCCTCCTGGTCGTCGGCTCCGCCCTCCCCTTCGTCGCCCTGGGCTACGACCTCGCGACCTCCGGGAGCTTGGACGATCTCGACCAGGCCCGCTCCGACCTCCTGCTGCGGGCGCAGGGGCGCCTGCTGGTCCTGGGCGCCGCTCTCTTCGGCATGCTCGTGCTCTGGCTCCTCGCCGTTCTCCTCCACGCCTGGGTCCAGGCCGGCACCTACGGGGTGCTGCACGCCGCCGACCGCCAGTCCCTCCCCGGAGCGGTCCGCGGGCTGCGCACCTTCCGCACCTTCTCCTTTCCCAACTTCTTCGGCTGGGCGGGGCTCTACGGCCGGCGCTTCTTCGGCTTCGCCAACCTGGCCGGCCTCTTCCTCCTCCTCTGGACCCTCGCCGTCCCGCTCTGGATGTCGGCGACCCTGGGCGGCGCCGCGCGGTGGGGGGAGGGGGGAGCCCTGGGGATCGGCTGCGGCGGCGCCCTGCCGCTCGGCTTCGCCCTCCTGGTCCTCGTCCTCTGGTATCTCGTCGCCCAGGCCGACCTGGCCCGCGAGGGCTCGCGGGTCGGAGCCGCCGCCCGGGTCGGCTTCGAAGTCCTCGGCGCCCGGCTGGGCGCCGTCGTCCTCCTCTTCGTCCTCTTCCTCTGCCCCTTCGCCCTCCTCGCCGGGATCAGCCTCGCCCTTCCGGCGGCCGGTCTGCTCCTGGCCGGCCGGCCGCTTCTGCGGGCCGCGGCGGAGATCGGCTTCACCCTCATCGCCTCCTTGACCCAGGGCCTGCTGCTCATTGCCCTGGGCGGTACCCTGGTCGCCCTCGTGCGGAGCGAGACGGCGCGGGGGGCCGGCAGCCAGCTCGCCGCTTGAGAAAACTTCAGATCCCACTGGCCTTGCTGCTCCTCGCCGCCTTCGGCTGCGCCGGCTCGACCCGGCCCGCCCAGCCGAAGACGGCCCCCCGGCCGGGCGCCCGCCCCGGCCCCTCCCGGCCGGCCGCGCCGCCCGCGACAGTGCCAAAGCCGGCTCCCGCTCCCGTGCCCACACCCCCGTCACCGGCGCCGGAATCGCCGCCGGCCGAGGCCCCGCCCGCGGTCCCCAGCCCGGGAACGGCGGGCTCCCGGACGATCCGGGTCGGCCTGGCGAGCGACCTCGCCACCGTCAGCCTGCCCTGCTGCTCGGGAGAGACGACGGTCTCCGGCGACGACCGGGTCCTCGCCATGGTCTCGCCGGTGCGCATCGAGCCGGCGGCCGGGGCCTCCCAGGCCGGCTTCTACCGGCTGCAGGTGGCGGCGCTCCGCGACGAGCACCAGGCCCAGGAGCTCGCGGCCCGCCTGGAGAGCCAGACCGGCCAGCCGGGGGACGCCCACTTCGACGCCGGCATCGACCTCTACCGCATCCGGCTCGGCCGCTTCGCCAGCCGCGAGGAGGCGGAGGCGGAGGCCAAGCGGCTCGGCACCCTCGGGGTGACCGGCGCCTGGGTGGTGTCGGAGGGGGCGAAGGTCTCGGCCCCGGCCCTCCGCCTCACCCAGGGCGGCACGACCTCCGTCCTCCCCGGGCGCTGGGTGGCGGTCGACACCGAGGGGGGCTCGGTCCGCGCCGAAGGGCACCGCTACCGCGGCCGCCTCCTCGTCTTCCTGAACGATCGCGGCACCTTGAACCTCATCAACGAGCTGCCGCTCGAGCAGTACCTCCGCGGGGTGGTCCCCTCGGAGATGGGGCCCGAGCAGTACAACCAGGTCGAGGCGCTCAAGGCGCAGGCGGTCGCCGCCCGCACCTATGCCTTGAAGAACTTAGGCGAGTTCAGCCGCGAGGGCTACGACATCTGCGCCACCCCGCGCTGCCAGGTCTACGGCGGCCTCGACGTCGAGCACCCGCTCTCGACCCGCGCCGTCGAGGAGACCGCGGGCCAGGTCCTGCTCTACAAGGGGGAGCTGGTCGACGCCCTCTACAGCTCGACCTGCGGCGGTCATACCGAGGACGCCAAGGTGATGTTCCCCCTGAAAGAGGAGCCCTACTTGAAGGGGGTCCCCTGCGTCGAGGCGGGGACGGCGGATTTGGACGGCGCCCTGGCGGCCGGCATCGCCTTCCCCGAGGGGCTCACCCGGCGCCTGCTGCCGCCGCCGGCCGGAGCCGCGCCGGCCGCCCTCGCCACCCGGCTCCAGCAGCTCGCGACCTTGGCCGGCCTTTCCGCCCCGGGC